>JAJZRZ010000167.1 GCA_021850085.1 Actinomycetes bacterium
ATCGGTGGCGAGCAGTCGGATGTCGTCGAGGGCGGCCGAACCTTTGCAGGCGAGCTTCACGCCGCCATTCATGAACACCACAGCGCCGGGCTTCGCGTCCGCGCGGACCAGGGAGTAGAAGAAACTCCCCATCAGCTTGCTGCCGAGCGTGTCGTCGCCTTCTCCGATGCGCGCCGAGTTCACGAACAGCACCTTCATGATCCGCTCCCTACTCGATCACCCGGACTTCGCCGGGATCGCCGTCTGCCGCACGCCCCACCACCACGCCGCGCTCTCCACGCGATTCGAGCGCTGCCAGCAACGTCGCGACCCGCGAGGGGTCCACCGCCATCAACAGACCGCCGCTCGTCTGTGGATCGGCGAGCACGCCCCTCCACGCCTCGTCGGCCGGCCCCCACGACACGAACGGATCAAGGAAGGACAGCACGTCACTCGTACGTCCCGGCCTCACGCCATCGCGCGAGTACTCCAGCATCCCAGGCCACACCGGGACGGCCGACAGCGCGATCTCGCATGCGCACCCGCTGCCGAGTGCCATCTCACGCACATGCCCGAGCAGCCCGAAGCCCGTGATGTCGGTGGCCGCGTGCACGCCCACCTCGACCATCGCCTCGCTCGCCGCGCGGTTCAGCGTCGCCATGCTCTCGATCACCTCGGCGAGCGACTCCTCGGTCTCGAGCCCGCGCTTGATGGCCGTGTTCGCGATTCCCACGCCGATCTTCTTGGTGAGCACGAGCACGTCGCCGGTGCGCGCCCCCACGTTGCGCACGATCTCCTCCGGGCGCGCGATCCCCATCACCGACAGGCCGTACTTCGGTTCGGCATCGTCGATGGTATGCCCGCCGACGATCACGGCTCCCGCCTCGCGCACCTTGTCGGCACCGCCCTGAAGCACGCGGGCAGCCACCTCGGGCGGGAGCGAGCAGGGCATGGCGAGCAGATTCATCGCGGTGAGCGGCCGGCCGCCCATGGCATAGATGTCCGAAAGCGCGTTGGCAGCCGTGATCCGGCCGAAGTCGTACGGGTCGTCCACCATGGGCGTGAAGAAGTCCACTGTGAGAAGCACGGCCTGGCCGCCCAAGAGGTAGACGGCGGCATCATCGGAGGTCTCGAAGCCCACCATCAGCTCGGCGGACTCCCCGGGACGCAGGTTGTCGAGCACCTTTGCGAGGTCACCCGGACCCCACTTGGCGGCTCAACCGGCCTTTGTCGAGAGCTGTGTCAGGCGCACGCGCTCCACCGTGCCTCCGAATCATAGTCGGGCGATAGTGAGCATAACGCATCCTGATACCTCGGCGCCCAGCCCTTGCGGGCGCCGTCTACAGCTCAGGCGTCACGTCCGCGTCGTCAGGGAAGGGTTCCACCGGCCTGCAGAACAAGAAGCCTTGGCCGTACCCCACCCCGAGCTCGCGCAAAGTCCGCAGTTCCTCCACGCGCTCGATGCCCTCAGCCACGAGCTTCACGCCCATCCGTTCGGCGAACATCGCGATGCTTCCCACGAGACTGTGGCGGACGCTGTCGGTGTCGATGCCGCGCACGAGCGACATGTCGATCTTGAGCCACTCGGGGTGCACCTCGGCGAGGCATTGCAGCGATCCGTAGCCCGCGCCGCCGTCGTCGATGGCCACGTGGAAGCCGAGCGTGCGAAGGTACTCGAGCGTTGCGCGGAAGGCGGAGAAGTCCGAGATCGCCGTGCGTTCGGTGAGCTCGAAGACGATGTTGTCGGGTCGGACGTGGGAATCCGCGAGCAGTGTCGTGAACATGATGTCTCGAAGCTCTGGGTCGGCCACGGCTTCCGGCTCGATGTTGATGAAAAGCATGCGGCCCTGGGGGAGGCGCTCGGCGATCTCGAACGCGCGCTTGCGGCACAAACGCTCGAGCGTCACCACCCGGTCGGCATCGTAGGCGACCTTGAACAGCTTGTCGGGACGCTCGAACTCGCTGTTCTCCGGCCCGCGCGAAAGCGCTTCGTACCCGACCACGGTGAGATCGTCAAGGCGGAAGACAGGGTGTACCAGTGTACGAATGCTACCCGAGGCGATGATCCGCTCAAGCCGCTCGGTCCGGCTTTCCGCATCCCCCCGCTCGCGGCCGTCGGCCTCGGCCAGCGCAGCCTCGAGGGCGGCATGAACGAGACGCTCGAGACGAGTCTTGTCGTCGCGGTACGCGGTGGCGGCCCCGATGTAGCAGCCGAACTTGGGGAAGACGGATGCGTCCAGCAGCGTTTCGAGGTCGGCACGCACCCGCCGCTCCACGCGCTCGGCGATTCTGGCGAGATTCTCGCGCACCATGCGCTCCATCGTCCGCGGTGGGGACAGGAGCACCACGAACGCGTTGCCCGAGATCATGAGCTCCGCGACCATGTCCGAGTCGCGCAGTTCCTGGCCGGTGATGCGCTCGAGCGAGGCGGCGACCTCTCGCATCACCCCGTCGAAGACCTCCCACCCGTAGATCTCCTCGATCTTGGAGTACTTCACGACGTTCAGGCACAGAAGCGATATCTCGCCACGCTCTTCGAGCAGCGATTCGATACGCGGGAAGAGCAGCGGGGTCGTGGGCAGGCCTGTGACGGTGTCGAAGAGCAGACGCCTGATCTCGGGGTGCGCATCGACGATGTCGTGCAGCTCCAACCACGATTCCAGCAGGTACGAACGCGGGCCTTGGTGCATAGGTGTCGACTCCTACCCGAACGTCAGCCTGAGCGCGGCGGCGCCGTTAGCACCGAGCGGGACGGCGAATGCCCGCGCCCCCACCTCGGCCGGAACACCTCCGCGTACATCCGCAACAGAGGCTACCACACGCTCCGCGATCAGCGTGGCGCTGACCGGATCCGGGCTGTGGTTGAGCACGAACACGACGTCGTCGGCCTCGCCTACGAACAGCGCCGTCTCAACGCTCGGCTGGTCGCAGTCGATCACCGGACCTGCTCCTGCCGCCCGTGCGACGGCGCCGTACACGGTCCGCAGCATGGTCCGCACCGCGTCCGGAGCCGCCCATGGATCGCTCTGAGCGATCGCTCGTTCCAGCGGCGCCGCAACGAACACGGCCCTGCCCTGCCCGTACTGGTTCAGCGTGAGAAGCGGGCTTCCCGTGGCGTCGGTGGCCACAACCGTCGAAGAGCCCGCGCCCACGAGCGCGAAGTGCGGCAGATCGAGTTTCACGTCGAAGGAGCCGATCTCGCCGAGCAGTCCCGGCTGCGCGATCCTGCAGCTCAGGACCGGACGCACTCCGTGATCGCCGAGGAACTCCACGCCGAAGATCTCTCGCACGGCCGGGTCGGCGTCCCCGCCCCCGTAGGAGAGCACGGCCGAACCGCCGGCGGTCACGAAAGAGGCGAGCCGCCTCCACATCGCCGGGGTGAGACGCGCCGCCGACGGGACGAACAGCGTCATGAGGCTTCCGAGATCGTCGCCCTCGCGAGCGAGCGCCACCGGCAGGTGCGCCTCCTTCGCGGCGATGTACGCCTGGAGGCAGGAGCGCGGAGCGTACAGGCCAGTAAGCGACGGCAGTGGCTCGTAGCGCTCAGCCGGGATGAGCACGGCCGCGCGCTCGGGCACCAAAGCATGCGCGCGCAGATCGAGCCGCGCAGCCACGCGCGCGAACCTGCGCACCTCGGCGAGCACCGGCTTAGGCTCGTCATGGATGTCGTTCAGGCCCACGAGCACCTCGTAAGGGTCGCGGAAGTACGGCTCCCAGA
>JAJZRZ010000168.1 GCA_021850085.1 Actinomycetes bacterium
GGTCTGGCCTCGGCAGGCGTGCTGCCGGATTACGAGATCTAGGAGAGCGTGGTGGCTGAGCAGACGACCCAAGATGGAACTGCGAGCGTGATGTATCCCATGATGCTCGACTTGGCCGGCCGGCGTGTCCTCGTGGTGGGTGCCGGCGAGGTGGCACGGCGGCGCATCGAGGGACTGATCGATGCCGGGGCTGTCGTCACCGCTGTCGCGCCCTCGGCGGTGGACGCGATGCGAGACCTGGCCGCCGCCGGCCGCATCACGTGGCACGCTCGGCCCTTCGACGTCGATGACGTCTCCGGCGCGGTGATCGTGCTGACCGCCACGGGGGATCCCGCTGTGGACGGGGCGGTCGCGTCCGCCTCCCGCGCCGCCGACATCCTCGTGAACGCGGCGGACGACGACGCGAACAGCGACTTCCACCTTCCGGCGGTCGCGCGACGTGGGCTCATCACGATCGCGGTCGGAACGGCCGGCGCGGCCCCGGCCCTTTCGGCTCGCTTGCGCGACCGGATCGGCGCGTGGCTCGGCCCCGAATGGGAGCGCTTCGCGACCCTGCTTGGTGAAGCCCGCGTGCTCGCCCGTGAACGGTTTGGCGATCCGGCAGAACGTATGCGCGCCCTGCGCGCCGCGGCGGGCGACAATGAAGCGCTCGCAGCCATCGCCCGCGGTGAGCGCGTCGCGGCATCAGACATCCTCGACGCCTGCGAGCCGAGGAGCGGAGGCGAGGGCTTTGAGCGGGATGGGGCGTTCGTCAGCCTTGTGGGTGCGGGACCGGGGGCTCCGGACTTGCTGACGCTGCGCGCGTACGACCGGCTGCGCATGGCGGACGTCGTGCTCTACGACGACCTCGTCGACCGTCGCGTTCTGGGCGCAGTGCCTCCCGAGGCCGAGCTGGTGTACGCCGGCAAGCGAGGGTGGCGCTCCGGGCCGGGCCGCCCCGGGCCCGAGGCTCTCGTACGCTTCGCTCGCGAGGGCAACGGGAGGCGCGTCGTGAGGCTCAAGGGCGGGGACCCGGGCGTCTTCGGCAGAAGCGCCGAGGAGATCACGGCTCTCGAAGATGCGGGCGTCCCCTATGAGATCGTCCCCGGCGTCACCGCCGCGTTCGCAGCCGCCGCCTCGGCGGGGATCCCGCTGACCGAGCGCGGCGTGGCAAGCAGCGTGACCCTTGCGACCGCCGTGTCAATGGGAGCCGAGGACCCCGACGAGCCGAGCGCCGCCGAGCTGGCATCGCTGGTGCGTGCCGGGAGGACGGTCGCCGTGTACATGGGGCTTCGGACGCTGCCGCGTCTCGTGGCTGCGTTGTCGCTTTCCGGCGTGCCGCATACGTTGCCGGTCGCCGTCGTAGGTGCGGCTTCGCAACCCGGTGAGCGCTGTTCCAGGGCGACCCTCGGTACGATCGAGCGAGAGGTCGTTGCGGCGGGCATCACCTCGCCCGCGATCCTGATCCTGGGCCTGGTGGCGCGGTGACGAGGTCTAGGCACTTTACCCATGCTACAGGTGCGATTCAACGCCGTTCCACAAACTATGCTGCTGGTTCAGCCCACATCGGAGGCCTCAGATGATCGATGAGAGCACACTCAAGGGAGGCGGTTTCCTCAAGCTGCGGCAGAAGGACCGCTGGGCGGTCCGCGTGCGGGTGCCCAACGGCGACATGTCGGTGGAGCAGCTCGCCGCGCTCGCGGCACTCGCACGCCGCTTCGGTGACGGCGAGATCCACCTCAGCGTGCGACAGTCGCTCGAGATACGCGGCGTTCGCATCGAGCAGTTCGAGGAGATCAAAGCGGCGCTCGAGCAGGTCGGGCTGGGACCCGGCGTGTGCGGCCCGCGCGCCCGCAACACGGTCGTGTGCCCCGGCGTGCTCACGTGCAGGCGCGGGCTCAACAACACCACGGAGCTCGCGGACAGGCTCACCGAGCGCTTCTACGCCCGCGAAGGACTGCCGCACAAGTTCAAGACAGCGGTAAGCGGCTGCCCCGCTTCGTGTGCGAAACCCCAAGGCAACGATGTGGGTTTCATGGGCGCGGTGGAGCCGGTGTTCGACGAGGTCGAGGGCGCGTGCATCGCATGCGGCGTGTGCGCCGGCGTGTGCCCGACCGGCGCCATCACACTCGATTCCCGGGGCCGCCCGGTCATCGACCTCGACAAGTGCGACCTGGACGGGGAGTGCGTGTCGGCGTGCCCCACGGGCGCGATCCGAGCGAGCAAGCGCGGCTGGCGCGTGTTCCTCGGCGGGAACTTCGGCCGACATCCGGCGCTCGCGTACGAGGTGGGCGGCGTCATCTCCACCGAAGATGCAGTGGAGTTCGCCGAGCGCGCGCTCGAGGCCTTCCAGCGGCATGCGCAGGGGCGTGAGCGCCTCCGCGTGGTGGTCGACCGCATGGGACTTGATGCGTTCCTGAAGGAGGTCCGCCCATGAGCGAGCCCATCGACCTGCGCGGCGTATCCTGCCCGGCAAACTATGTGCGCGTGCGCCTCGCGCTGGAGTCGCTGCCTGAGGGCGCAGAGGTCGAGGTGCTGCTCGACGCGGGCGAGCCCGTGCTCAACGTTCCGAGGTCCCTCAAGAACGACGGTGACCGGGTGCTCGCGCTCGAGGCTGAAGAAGGCCATTACCGCATGCGCGTGCGGAGGGGCGGGTCTCGCGATGTCTGGTGACCGCAGCGGCGCACCGGGATCGTACCCCTATCGCGGCACGCTCGGCGTGCCACCCGAGCTGCTCGATCGCCTCGTGGCGCTATGCCGGGACGGTCTGCCGAACGAGGCGTGCGGACTCGTAGCGGGGCGCGGCAGCGAGGTCTTGGCGCTCTACCCGCTCACGAACCTCGCGCAGAGCGCCGAGCGCTACGGCCTCGACCCGCTTGAGCAGCTCGATGCGTACTACGAGATCGTTGAGGCCGGCTTGGAGCCCATCGGCGTCTATCACTCGCATCCGGCGACACCTGCGCGACCGTCTGCTGCAGACATCGCCGAAGCGTACGATCCCGAGGCGGCGTATGTGATCGTGTCGCTGGCCGAGCGTGAACCCACGGTGCGTGCCTTCTCCATCCGAGAGGGCGGAGTGTCCGAACTGAGTCTTGTCATCCATCCGGCAGCCGATGCGGCCGCCGGGGAGCGAAAGGACGGCTGAAATGGCGGTCAATGTCACCATCAACGGCAGGCGCGAAGAGGCCGAGCCGGGTTCGACCCTCGCGTCGATCCTCGAGGAGAAGAGGGTGCGGCCGGAGGTGTGCGCGGTGTACCTCAATCGCGCCAGAGTGGATCGCGACGCGCTGAGCGCCACCATCGCCAAGGACGGCGACAAGGTCGAGATCCTCATCCAGTTCGCCGGCGGGAGCGATGCGTAGCCTGCTCGACACCATCGGCGGTACGCCGCTCATCGAGTTGCGCCGAGAGCCCGGTGCCGGACGGGTGTGGGCGAAGGTGGAGTTCGCGAATCCGGGAGGGAGCGTGAAGGACCGGATCGCGCTCGCGATGATCGAGGGGGCGCGTGCAACCGGGGCGCTCGCCCCGGGCGCGCCTGTCGTGGAGGCGACGTCGGGCAACACGGGCATCGGGCTGGCGCTCGTGTGTTCCGTGCTCGGTCACCCTTGCACGCTCGTGATGCCCGAGTCGATGAGTTGCGAGCGACTGGCAGCCGCCGAAGCGCTCGGGGCGAGGGTCGTGCTGACGGACGCCAAAGC
>JAJZRZ010000169.1:0-3308 GCA_021850085.1 Actinomycetes bacterium
GTCATCGCGATGACCGTAGAATCCCCACCGTTGCGCGAGCATCGTCGCCGTCGGGCGGAAAGGAGCGCCCCCGACATGATCGACGTTGATGTGGTGGATGGGTGGTTCGAGGCGAGCGAGAACCTGCCGGGGGGACCGGCGCGGTTCGCGATCTTCGACAGGAAGGCACTGTTCACGCTCGACCAGCTCGTTGAGGCGACGGCCCGCGAGACCGGCGAGACCTGCACGATCGAGTTCCTGCAGAAGAAGGCGGCGGAGGGTTGGTTCCCGCTCCTGCTCCGGCCCGGCAGCCCCGACGAGCTCGGCGCGCCGATGTACGTGCCTTCACGCATGGGACTGTTCCGGCAGCTTGAGCGCGCGGGCTGGTCAAACGCTGAGCTGCGGCTCGCGGCGTATCTCGAGGAGGCCACTATCGACGCGGTGACCACGGAGACCGACTACAGCGACGACGATCTCGAGGTTCTAGAAGCCCACCTCGCCGACCGGGTCGAGGGGCTGAAGGGGTCGAAGCGGTGGGACAAGGACGGGCGCCCTGTCGACCTCGCGCCCGAGATCACGGAAGACGAGAAGACCCTGTCCGCCGTGCGGAAGTGGCGGCGCGACGGTATCCCTGAAAGCCGCCGCGAGGTCGTGGCGAAGTACGCTTACCGCGTGCGCGCGCGCAACGAGATGGTCACGTTGATGATGGTCGAGGGCGACCGGGCGAAGCTCCGCGCCGGCTACAGCCCAACCGTGCATTTCAGGGAGCACCCGATCGGCCCGGATGCGACGTTCGACCCGGCACACATCGAGTGGGAGGACAGCATCAGGCACTCGGCGGCGCACGCCGACCCGCCAGCCTCGCCGCTGCTCCGCGTGGACGGGTTCCTGCTGAGCGGGGACAAGATCGTCTCGACCCGAACAATGACGCCACGCGAGTACGAGGAGACGTGGGAACGCCAGCGCGTGAGCGACTACCTGTATACGTGGGCGCGGTTGCACGGCGAGCGCCGCTGCCTCCACTGCCTCTCCCCCCTGCCGCCAGACTCGAAGGACTCGCGGCGGTTCTGCGACGACAAGTGCCGGAACGCGGAGAAGATGCGGCGCCACCGGAGCCAGAATCCCGAGGCCGTTCTCCGGGCTCAGGAGAAGTACTGGAACACCTGACGACCGGGGCGGCTACGCCGCGCCCACCAGGATCTCGCTCTAATCCCTGAACCCTCGGGCTCCGGGCCTCGGGGCGTTGGAGGTCGGGCGCGCCGCCCGCTACTCGACCTGCACGGGCGAAAGCGCGGACGCATCCTTGCCGACCTGCATCCTGAAGACCGGGATACCGTGCTGCTTCGCGGCGGCGATCACCTTCGCGGCGGCTTCGGACCTGATCGCGGTGCCGAGATATGCGGCCTTCATCGGCATCGGGACCTTGCGCCCGTTGACCCGGTGGCCAGCGGGATCCACGAGGCGCCATTCCCGTTCATAACTCCAGTCATGGTGCTTGTACGTCGCGGCCAGGATGGGCCATCGAACCGTCATGGCGTTGAGCCCGTTGCCGAGAAAGTCCTCGAATACACGGGTCGCGTCCATCGGAGCTGAGCCGTATATCACCGGGAACAGCAACCGAAGTCTGATGTCATCGGGGGGGATCTGCGCCAGCTCGTACTCGATGCAGAACCCGGTGTTGTTCTCTGCGTAGTTTGCCCAGAGCACTGGCGCCGTTCCCGTCGTCGCGAAGCTACACACCAGAATTGAGCGTCGCGCGATTTCGCGCGCCGCTTGCTCGTAGTCATCGGACAGCCTGTGGACAGCGGCGGCGAGCGCGTTGAGCACCGTGTCCGGATCGATGTGCGCGAGCGATGGGTCTTGCTTCAGCAGCAGAGCGCCCAGGGTCCTCGCCGGGTCTTCGCTACTCTCGACAGAACGGATATCTGCCTCGGACAGAGGGGTCGCCAGATCTTGCTCTGCGATGAGCGACCTGATCGAGCGGCGCATGGTCGTCGCCAGCAGCCGGTCGTGATCGAGGAGAATCGCGGAGTCGTATCCATCGTTGAAGTACTGAGGCTGCGAAAGCCAAACGTACCCGCCGCGAAGTGAGTCCAGCGCCAACTCGGTAGGGCCTCGGTACTTGAAGACCGAACGCGGACGGTGCCGCGCCTTCAGGACCACGGAGGCGTCGAAGGCATTCGGCGTGGCATCATGCAGGAGCCGCTCATACTCGTGCAGCCACATCTGCCGGTCCCCTCTACTCGGGTCGTGCGCGCTCTAGAACCCGCTGGTCAGCAGCGGCAGCGAGGAAGGCGTGAGCACTCCATCGAGCGCGAGGTGCGACGCGTATCCCACCGCGAACCCAGTGCCGTAACCGACCATCGCGTGCAGGCACAGCACGAGTATCCACTTCAGAAGGCGCCAGAGGGGATTGGTTTCTGCCTCGGCATCTTCGCGGAGAGCCGTGAGGTCGTGTCGGTACTGTTCGAGGAATTCGGGGGCCCACCTGCGCACGGCGACGCCGCTGATGACGGCTCCAACCACACTGTGAAACGGACCGCGGTGGCTCGGGGTGTCGGCTGGCTCAAGCTTGTCTGGTGCAAGCCCACCGTGGACACCACCAACGAGTCCGGCAACGGTTTCGAGGAGCTGGAACAGCGGCGCTTCGTTCTTGGCCAGGCGGTTCGCGACGACTGCACCCGCGGCGCCGCCGGCGAACGCATGGACTGGACCTCTCGGCATACAAACCCTCCAGCATCAGCGTAGCCGCGGCATCTGACACTCAGGCGCGCGAGGGACGCGCTGCCGAACGCGCTGCCTTCTCGCGCAGCTTCGAGATGGCGACGATGCGCCACGAGTCCACGCCGATGCTCGCGCGGTTCCGTCGGGAGGCGACCCGGTGTGCGAGGGCGTCTCCGGCGCGCTTCGCATGGAGAGCTCGAAGTTGCCGCTCGCGAGGCATCGCCCCGTTCAGCGGAGCTTCCCACGTGTAGCGAGAACACCGGCGCCGTACCAGCAGGTGGGGTTCTCCTGTGACAACTCCCACGGTTGCTGTTTGCAGTCGTCCGCCCGCTCAGCTCGAAGGTCCAGATCGCAGCTCGTGTAGAACGGGCATTCGCGATCGAACACCGGGCGCTGCTTGAACTCCGCAGCCTCTCCGTCGAGATGGATCGCCCAGTGTGTCTGCTGTGACAGAAGCGCTGCCGGACCTCGGGGGCCATCCGCCCCACCCTTTGTGCCCACGCCGTCAAGGGTGACCAGAAGATCGCGCTGCCACCGATCGCCGTCACCGGCTCGCCGCTGAACTAGCAGGCAAGGGAACCGGAGGTGCAGCGCGGAGAGCTGAC
>JAJZRZ010000169.1:3318-3655 GCA_021850085.1 Actinomycetes bacterium
AGGCGACGGGCGTCTGGAGAGGAGCGACGGCGGATCAGACTGATATTCGCGGGTTGGTTACCGCATGACCTGAGTCCGTCGGGGGCTGCCTCTGTCTAGGCGCGGGCGTCGGGCTCGTTGAGCCGTACCCATAGTTCAGACGAGGGTTCCCCTTTGGCCGGGCCAGGTCGCCCGTCACCCTCGCCGTCCGAGCTCTTCGTTCAGGCCTCCAACAGCTGGGGGTGGCGCCCGATGGCCCAAACGAAGCCAGCGAGCTCTCGGGCGATGGCGATCACGGTCCGGTTCTTGTTCTTTCCTCGCGCCGTCAGCTTCCGGTAGCGGTTGCAGAGCCGCTCCT
>JAJZRZ010000170.1 GCA_021850085.1 Actinomycetes bacterium
ACCGACGACGGCGACCGTCTTGTCTTTGAACAGCGCGCCGTCGCAAGTGGCGCACCACGAGACGCCTCTGCCGGTGTACTCGGCCTCACCGGGGACGTTCAGCTTCTTGGGCACGGCCCCTGTCGCCAGGATGACCGTGCGCGCGGCCACCTGCTCCTCCTCGGTGTTCGTGAGCACGAAGTCGAGCCCCTCGGGGCGTATCGACTCGATCGACGCAAAGGTGCGGAACTCGGCCCCGAACTGCTCGGCCTGCTGGTACATCAGCTCGCCCAGCCTGGCCCCGCTCACGCCCTCAGGGAACGCGGGGTAGTTCTCCACATGGTCAGTGGTGATGATCTGGCCGCCGGGCAACGCCGTCTCGAAGACGACGGTGCGGGCGCGGGCGCGGGCGGCGTACAGCGCCGCTGTGAGACCGGCCGGCCCTCCGCCGATGATCGCGATGTCGATCGTTTCCACTACGTGGTCCTCTCGGGCAGGTACGAGGGGTCGATGTCGATCGTGACACCGGCCTCGGCAGCTTCTTGCAGTATGCGTTGCAGGTTGCCTCGTGCATCCGGGACAACGAGCATGTCATGCGGGTCGGTCGAGCCCTTGAGCACGTCTATGACCTTGGTGAACTGCTGGGCGGCCGCCTGGTAGTCCGACCGGCCCTGCCAGTAGAATATCCCCAGATTGAAGTTCGCCTGTGGGTGGTCGGGATCGTCCTGCAGCACCTGGGAGGCCTCCCGGATCGCCCGGTCGGTCTCGCCGATGTAGAAGTACAAGACGGCCATGTCCGTGCGGACATCAGCGTCGTCCGGCTCGGATTGCAGGTAGCGCGAGTAGTACTCGATGCCGTTTTGTGCGAACGCCGCGCTGCCCGACTGCTCGTGCAAGGCGTAGTAGGCGTCGGCGACCTGCTTCATAGAATCGAGGTCGTTCGGGATGCGCTCCAGCGTCGTCAGACCGTCGAGCAGGTTGCGCTGGTCGGCGGAGAGCAGGTCCCTGAACTCGGTGGGAACGCTCGTGCCGTTGCCGCGTGACACGGCAAGCTGCGACGTGTAGAACGACAGCGCAAGCACGCCGGCGAACACGGCGAGTGCGATGGCGAGGATCGTGATGGGCGTCTTGTAGCGAGCGAACCAGCGGACGGTGCGCTTGCCGATCCCGGCCTCGATATCCGACCTGCGCTCAACCTTGATCCCGTATGTCTGCGCTTTCAACAGCATGTTGAGGTCGTTGGTGACCAGGGTGAGGTCGTCGCACCCATCGGCACACGCCTGGTAGGCGGCCGCCAATATGCGGTCGTCCGCATTGCGGGTGCTCATGCCCTCGGGAAGCGGGTTCTCGGACTCAAGCGGCGCGACCCTCAGGATCCCCCCATCGGGCAGCGTCACGCCCTCGATAAGGCTGCCGTTCTCGGAGAGCTCGAAGAGCAGCCGGCTCACTTCGCGCCCGCGGAACCGCAGGTCCTGGTCGACCCTCGAGACCTTGAGCTTGTCGATCTCCCCCAAGACCGTCTCTGGGACGATCACGTTGGCCTCAGGGTAGGCGAACAGGACCCCCGGGTCCGAGAGCAGAACGTTCGTATCGAGCACTACGGTGCGCATGGTCTCCTTCATTCCCAGCCGCTGCCCTACTCGCGATGGTGTCGTCCGGAAACGATAGTACCAGCATCAGCCGACACGACCCTGCGCCGGATGAAGACGAGGAGGCCTGCCAGCACGAGGACGACCATCCCGATGATGGCGAGCCGGTCGACGTAGGAGGCCTGGACCCGCACCGTCGTCTCCGTCACCTTCACGTCTCCGGCCAGGACCTCGACCACCAAAGTGTCCGAGAGCTTGTTGCCGAGGTCGATGGGTATCGTGAGGAAGTTCTGTGTGGGTTGTATGGCGACGTGCTGTTCGGGTGAGCCCGGCAACACCATGGAGGAGCGTGCGTGCAGCGTCAGGTTCAGCGGCTTGCCGGTGTCGTTGACGAGGGTGAGCGGCACGTCGCCTTTCGTGCCGGAGAGCGTCACGTCTTTGGCATCCAGGCGGATGAGCGCGAACTGCGTGGCCACGAAGTCGAGCGCATCTCGGGCGTAGAGGCGACCGTCCGGCTCGGTCGCAGGGCGTCTTGCGTCGAAGGCGAACAGGGAGCTCTCCGAGATGAGCATCGCTCTGAGCACGGCAGATGCGTCCACGTCCTGCGGCCCCGTGGCATCCAGATACGCAAGGGCCGCTTCCCGGCCCCGGCCGATCTCGGACCGGTACGCCCTGTCCGCGCTGCTCTCGGCACCGCTGAGGGCGATGAACTTGTCCTCACCGCCCCGCGCGAGCGACTCGATGTCGCTCAGACGCAGCCAGGCTGCGTCCTCGATCAGCTCCAGCGCGTGCTGCACCGCTGCGGCCGGGCGGTCCTTCGCGCCGATCTCGAGCATCACGACGACCGGACCTTCGCCAACCCTGTCGAACAGCGCATCGTAGAACTTCTCGGCGTTGCCGTACACCGCTTCCGCCGCCCCCTCGTCCGCAACGAGAACTCGCGGACGCGACGGCACGACCGAGTAGCAGCCCGGAGCGGCCGTCGCGTCCTCGCTCTCCACGGCCGAGCTGGGAACCAGTACGCAGCTCAGGTCGCGGTCACCTGCCGTCTCGAGCGCGACCTCGGTCAAGACGGGGCCCACATACGCGACGCGCGGTGAGGCGGACGAACGCAGGACGGCCGTGTTGACCTCGTCGCTTCGGGTCCAGTGCAACGCGAGGTCGGCCTCGGCGTCGAGCGCCTCGAGCATCGCGAGGTCAGGGACGGCGTAGGGGACGTCCAGAAGTTTCAGCGTCCCGGTCGCGAGGGCGCTGCGCAGCCCCTCGAGGACCCCGGCGTAGCGTTGCGCGGTCTCGCTTTGGGCGGAGGTCACCACGCCCGAGGCGGTCTCATAGCCGGCGCTCGCCCTGCCGAGCTGCTCTGCGAGGACCGGCGGCATGACGAGCGCCAGCGGGACGGACCGGCCGCGTGCGAGCTCGGTGACGAACGCGATGTCGTCGCGCAGCCTCGTATCGGAGGAGGGATCGACCAGGAACCGCCCGTCCGTGCCGACCGCAGGGGCACCTGACGCCACGACCACGACGGCGACAGGGAGTGACTGGCCGGGTTCGGTCACGAGCAGCCTGCTCGAGACGTTCGTGGCCGAGGAGCCGGTCGCGAGCACGCGGACCTCGATCGGGTAGCGTCCCTGCTGGAGGCCGAGCGGCCGAAGGTCGTGTTCGTACTCCACGATGTGGCGGCCAGGCGGCAGCTCTGCGCGGACCTCGGTCTTCTGGTAGATGACTCGTCCTGCGCCCTGTCGCAGGCGCAGTCGAACCTCCAGGTACTCGGCCGGTGCCGTCAGCGTGACCTCGACCGCTACGCGCAGGCGGCCAGCCGGGGTGATCGAGGGGGTCGGCTGCGACACGCGAACCTGCACCGCCTGCGCCTCGGAGGAGGGGGCGTCGCCGTTGAGCGGTGCGGCGAGCGCCGGGGCCGATGCCAGCAAGAGACATACAGCGACGGCGCACAACACGCGTGATGCCGAACTGTGGCGGCGAATCTGCATGCGCAAACATCCGATACGCTGTTCTGGCCGCGGCGTTTGGCGGGCAGGGGCTACGTGTACGATAGAGAAGTAATGGGGAGAGTATCACACGTTTCCC
>JAJZRZ010000008.1 GCA_021850085.1 Actinomycetes bacterium
CACGCTGGGAAACACGTGCATTGACCTCGTTCAACCGCGCTTGGGCCACGGAGAGTTCACCGTCCACGCGGGCGATCTCCACGCGCGTGGCATCGAGCTTCCAGTATGCGCTTGAGTATGCCTTGCCGGCGCGCGATGAGTCGCCTTGAAGCTCCTTGACACGTGCTTGGAGCTTCTGGACTTCAGTTTGCGTGGCGGCCGTGGCCGTCGACGCAAGACCGAGGGCTATGACGAGAACGAGCGCGAGGAGCGTCCTCATGCGGCGTGAGCGCACAGACCGACTCCGTCCGGATCAGGCGTGGGCGACCGTAGCATTGTACATGAACAATGGGTTAATCGGGAGCCAGAGTGGTTCCCACACCACGGTAGATGGCACGGGCGACCTGATCGGCCCAGGCAGGATCGGCGAAACGGATCCGGTCGGATTCCAGAGAGATGTCACCGACGACAACGCGTACGCCGGGGCCGGGAAAGGCAGTGAGGACCGGGTCATCGACGCTCGCGGGCTCGTTGACCATCAGGCCGGGTACCGAGGCGGCGCGTGTTATGGCTCGAGCATGCTCTAGTGAGGCAGCGCCAAACCGGCTTGCTCCAGGTGTGTGCTGCACGGTCACGCCGCCGCCCCCGTTGCTGCGCACGTCTATGCCCACCAGCAGGCTGGCGCTGAAGGATCTGGCGGCAGCTTCGCGCTCGGCTGGCGAGGGGGAGGTTCCCGGGTCACGGGTCGAGGCGACCGTGGCGCCGGCCGCTTGCAGGAGTGCCTGGAGGCGGCGGGCGACCTCCAGCGGGGCATCTTGGCTTCCAGTGCTGAGCGGGGGCTGCGGATCCAGAAGCACGGTCACGCCCTCGAGGTCATACGGGAGCACAGCATCCGAGGTACCCGGGTTCCCGGGAACCGTGATACGGATCTCGTCGCCCACGCCCACCGAAGCTCCGGGTGCGGGGAACATCTCCAGTACCACCGCGTTGGTCGTGTCGGATGAAACCTCTACAGTGACGACCACGAAGCCGAGCGCGGTGAGCACGTCGATGGCGCCGTGCGCCGGACTGCCCACCAGGTCGGGCACGATGTAGGTCTGAGGACCCGCCGAAACCACGAGCTTGACGAACGAGCCGGCCTCAAGCAGCGTATCGGGCTCGGGTGACTGTGAGATGACACCGCCGGCGGGCACCGACGGCGATACTTGGGTGCTCACCTGCTGGGGACGAAGCCCGGCCTCCACGAGGTGCGATTCGGCGACTACGAACGGAAGCCCCCGAACATCGGGCGTCGGTACCAGCCGAGAGCGCGCGACGAGGTACGATCCGCCGACGGCGGAGACCATCAATACGACGACGACTCCCGCCGCGATGATCGTCGTCTTGGGAATCAGTCGTGGCCGTCCGGATGACTCGGTCATGCCCTCAGTATAGCAAGCCACATGCCCCGACGACGCACACCCGACACCTGGGGACCCATCCTGGCTCACCTTGTAACGCGTCCCCTTGTGGTTCAGGCCCTCTGCGGGTATCCTGCTCTCTCGTTCGCCTACCGATGGAGCTGTGCCGTGCCCGCATACGATTTCCGTTGCCCGTCGTGCGACCGGGTCTTCGAACTCACCCGGGCGCTTTCCGACAGCTCCGACGTGCGCTGTCCCAACTGCGGCGGTGCCACGAAACGAGTCTTCACACCGGTTGGCGTCGTCTTCAAAGGCTCGGGCTTCCACAATACCGACTACAAGGCACGCCCGAACAACGAGGAGTCCTCCCCTTCCGGGAAGGACTCCTGTCCGAGCGCCGGCGGCTCGGCCTGCACGGGCTGCCCGGCCGCCGAGTAGGTTAGAGCGCTAGTCCCTCCGAACCCAGAACTTCTCGGCGCCGGTTTGGTGAACCGTCTCCACGAAGCGTATGGTGCCGGTCTTGTTCTCCATCGTGATGGAGTGAGTCCTGGAGCCCTGGCCGAAGTACTTCACTCCCCTCAGCATCTCACCGTCCGTGACGCCCGTCGCGATGAAGGCCGCCTCATCCGTGTTCACGAGGCATTCCATGTCGAGGACACCGTCGATGTCGCACTGCGTCATCACCTCGGCACGCGCGCGCTCCTCGGGTGTCCGGAACGCGAAGCGGCCCATGAAGCATCCTCCGATGCACTTCATGGCCGCGGCGGCCAGAACGCCTTCCGGAGCTCCGCCGGCCCCCATGTAAAGGTGGATGCCTGTGCCCTCGACCGATGTGGCGACCGCGCCGAAGACATCGCCGTCCGATATGAGACGGATACGTGCGCCCGCGGCCCGCACCTCCGCGATCATGTCCTTGTGACGGTCCCGGTCGAGGATACACACCACGAGGTCCTCGACGGGCCGCTTCAGTGCTTGCGCGACGTTGCGCACGTTCTCGGTCGGACTCGCGTCGATGTGGATCGCATCGTAGGCCGCTGGACCCGTGGCGATCTTCCACATGTACGTGTCGGGCGCGTGCAGCAGCGTACCCTTAGGACCGAAGGCAAGGACCGCGAGCGAGTTCGACTGTCCGTATGCGGTGAGGTTCGTGCCCTCGAGCGGGTCGACGGCTATATCGATCTCCTCGCCGCCGGCACCCACATGCTCCCCGATGAACAGCATGGGAGCCTCATCGCGCTCGCCCTCACCGATTACGATCTCGCCATCGATCTCGACCTGGTCGAACGCCGAACGCATGGCCTCCACCGCCGCCTGGTCGGCCGCGACCTTGTCGCCCTTCCCCATCCAGCGGCCCGCTGCGAGCGCGGCGGTCTCGGTGACTTCCAGCATCTCAACGATACGGGTGTTGCGCATCGTCCCTCCTAACAGCCGGTTGCCGTCTCTCTCATATCGGTGCGGCGCAGGACCGCCACGTAATGCCCGTCAGGTCCGCCGGCTGTGGGCCATGACTGGAAGCAGCCCCGCCGGGTCGTGAAGTGCGACCACTCGGCAGGCACCAGCTCGCCGAGCGGTTCGATCTCGAAGTCGACGCCCGTCTCACCCTCCAAAAACGCGTCCACGACGTCGTCGTTCTCTAGTCGGGCGACGCTACAGGTAGAATACACCACCCTGCCGTGGGTCCCGACGGACGATGCGGCCGCCACCAGCAGGCTCAGCTGGAGCGCGGACATCCGTTCGGGGGTGTCTGGCGACAGCCGCCAGCGCTTCTCGGGATACCGGCGTAGCGTGCCGAGTCCGCTGCAGGGCGCGTCGAGGAGCGCGACGTCAAACGGCCCCTGGGTCCGGATGATCTCTGCGAGGTCAAGCGCGTCCCCGGTCACAGCCCGGACGCCGGGGACCCGTGACGTGGCGAGCCTGTCGCGTAATTGGGATGTCTTGGCATCATGCACGTCGAGCGCGACGATATCGGCGGGGCCGCCCCGGCGCAGTGCGATCGACTGGAGGCACACCGTCTTGTTGCCGCGGCCCGCTCCGATCTCGAGCAGGCGGACCCCGGGGCCGGTGCGGCAGGCCGCAGGGGCCATTTGCGCAGCCGCGTCCATGGGGAACCAGCCCGGCGCGGGTCGCCGGAGGGCGGCGGCGGGCGTGCCGAGCCTGAGACAGTCGATGTCCGGCGGGCTCGGCTGGGGGCGTGCCGCCTCCAGCGTCTCGAGCGTCGTGGCGGGCTTCTCAGCGAAAGGATCGAGGCGTACGTAGGTGGGTGCCGCATCGATGCCGGTGCCGAGCATCTCCCGGCCGCGGGCCTCGCCAAGATCCCGCAGGACGAGATCGACGATCCAGCGTGGGTGGGCGGCTGCGCGAGAGAGGGCATCGAGTTCGGTGGTGGGATCGCCCCACGGGAACTCCTCGGCATCGGCTGCAACCCGGCGCAACACCGCGTTCGCGAGGCCGGCAGCTTGCGGACGGACCCTGCGGACCGCCGAGACCGCCTGATCGACCACGGCGTAGACCGGAGTTCGTCCGAAGAGGATCTCGAAGGCCGCGAGCCGAAGGGCATCGCGAACGAGAGGCTCCAACTGGCCGTGCGAGTGGCGTCCGATTACATCGTCCAGCACACCTTGAGCCGCAAGGACGCCGTAGGTCAGGCGGGTGGCGAGCGCGACGTCCTCCGGGCTCAGCTCGGCGCGCGATATCTCAGCGGCGAGCACTGGACCGGAGAAAGCGGCGTCGCGGCGGATCCTTCCCAGGGCCTTGAGCGCGACGCGCCTGGCGGCGGCCACGGTCATCGCGTGCACCGCCAGCACACTCCGGGCTTGAGACGGGCGCCGCGAGCCCACTCGTGACCGGGCATGTCCTTCCTGCCCGAGGGGCGCACCACCTCCAAGGCAAGCGCTCCGTCGGAGAATCCCAAGATGGGTGTGTCTCCGGCTAGGCAGACGGCCCCGGGTGCCGCGTCCTCGGGCGCGGGTCGCGCACGGACCACCGTGAGGTCGCGATCGCCAACGCATGCACGCGCGGGAGCGCGGCGGGTGGCGGCTCTGACACGCGCGAACGCCTGGGCCACTGTCAGGTCGGGCAGCAGGGCGACATCGTCCTTCGTCACCTTGGTGGCGTACGTGGCATGGGCGTGGTCTTGAGGCGACCACACGAACGACCCGATCTCGATGCGCTCGAGGACGTCGAGCAACGCCTGCGCGCCGGCATGTGCGAGTGTGTCCTCAAGCTCTTCGGCGTAGCGATCGTCAACAGGCACCCTGCGCTGCGCCGCGTACGGTCCTGTATCGAGTCCCTCCTCCATGAGCATGATGCTCACACCGGTGACGCCGTCGCCCTCGAGGACCGCGCGCTGGACCGGGGCGGCACCCCGGTGCCTCGGCAGCAGCGACGCATGGACGTTGATGCATCCATGCCGCGGTATGGTCAGCACCTCTGGCGGCAACAGTAGGCCGAAGGCCGCCACACAGATCACGTCGGGCGCTAGGTGCCGGAGGACCTCGGCAGGTTCACCCCGCAGCGTCGCGGCCTCGAGCACGGGAAGACCTGAGCGCAAGGCGGCGGTCTTCACGGGCGATGGGCGCAGCGCGGCTCCACGCCCTGAGGCCGCGTCAGGGCGGGTGATCACGAGGATGACCTCGTGGTTTCTTGCGAGCAGCTCCAACGAAGGCACGGCGAAGGCCGGGGTGCCCATGAAGACGACGCGCACCGCGCACCCTCCCCCCAACAGATGGTCAGACGTCGTTGGCCTGGTTGTACGCCTTGATCGCCGATTTGCGGACCTCAGGTGGACAGCGGTCGAGGATGATCACACCGTCTAGATGGTCGATCTCATGCTGGAGCACGCGCGCCAGAAGCTCTTCCGCCTCGAGAGTGACCTCGTCGCCTTCGATCGTACGACCGGTGCACACAACACGCACACTGCGCTCGACGGGGACAGTGACGCCCGGCAGCGAAAGACAACCCTCGTCATCGAGGGCGGTCTCATCGCTGAACTCAGTGATGACCGGGTTGCACAGCGCGGCGAGCCTCTCGTCAACATCGAACACGATGACCCGCTTGTCAACGCCCACCTGCGGCGCCGCAAGGCCCACGCCGTTCTCGGCATGCATGGTTTCGGCCATGAGCCGAACGAGGTCCCGCAAGGTCGTATCGTCCACGATATCCACCTCGCGGGCGCGACTCTTCAGGATGGGGCTGGGATGACGCAGGACTTCCATGGGCTGGCTCACTCCAAGGCGGGCGATGGCGGCGGTGCAAGAACGGTGCCGGTCGTATTCTACTGCTCCCGAGCGGCGGGCACATCCGCGCACTTCAGAGCATGCCGACCGGGTCCACATCGATGATCCGGGTGACCCCCGGGATCTCCGGCGCGGCGCGCAGAGCGTGACGGATATGCGGCGCAAGCGTCGAGTCGGCCGATGCCTTGATGAGAACGTGCCACCGCCAGTTCCCCTTGATGCGCGCGATGGGTGCAGGTGCCGGGCCGATGACGCTCCACCCCTCGGGGAGCGCGTGTCGTGCCGCCTCGGCCAACTCCTCCACCGAGCGGCGGACGTCACCGGGCGATACGCCCTGCACGATCAGGTTGGCGATCCTGCCGAAGGGCGGGAAACAGAGGAGGGCCCGGTCCGCAGCCTCGGCTTCATACAGTTCGGTCGGGTCACCGAGAGCGACCGCGCGCACCGCGGGGTGTTCCGGCCAGTAGGTCTGGATCAGCACCCGTCCGGGTGCACGTCCGCGTCCCGCCCGGCCCGCGACCTGCTCCAGCAACTGGTATGTGCGTTCAGCGGCACGGAAATCGGGGACGTTCATGCTCGTGTCGGCGCTCAGGACGCCGACGAGCGTCACGTCCGGGTAGTCGAGGCCTTTCGCGATCATCTGGGTACCCAGCAAGATGGCGGTCGGATGGCTCTCGAACAACGCGAGCGCCCGCTCGTGGCCGCCTTTGCGTGCGGTGGTGTCCGCATCCATCCGGACGATCGGCAGCTGGGGGAAGAGCGCGTGGAGGTCGGATTCCGCCCGCTGCGTTCCCGCACCGAACTTGCGCAGGTAGGCGCTTCCGCACTGAGGGCATGTCGGTGGTGAGGCTTGGGTGGCGCCGCAATGGTGGCACTGCAACGTAGCGGTGTCGTCGTGATACGTGAGTGAGACGGTGCACGAGCGACATCCCGGCACGTGACCGCACTCGCGACACAGGAGAAAGGATGCGAAGCCTCTTCGATTCAGGAAGATGACGGCCTTCTCCTGTCGCCCAACGACATCAGTGAGCGCGGCGATCAGGGGTCGCGAGTAGATCGACGTGTGGCCTGCAGCGAACTCGGCGGTCATGTCCACGACCTCTACCAGCGATGGTGTGCCGCCGCCAACGCGCCGCGTCAGCATCACGCGGGTGTACCTTCCTTGGTCCGCGGCGTGCCGGCTTTCCATGCTGGGTGTGGCAGAACCCAAGACGAGCGCCGCCCCACGAGCCGCTGCGAGCCGGACGGCGACGTCTCGGGTATGGTACCGAGGCGACTGTCCCTGCTTGTAGGACGGTTCGTGCTCCTCGTCTATGACGATCAGGCCAAGGTCGGCCACTGGAGCGAAGAGCGCCGACCGGGCGCCCACCACCACGCGCACCTCTCCGCGAAGAGCCAGCTGCCACTGGTCGAACCGTTCGCCAGCGCTCAGTCTGCTGTGGATGACCGCGACATCGTCGCCGAGGCGCGACCTGAAACGCCCGACCGTCTGGGGTGTCAGGGAGATTTCGGGGACCAGGACGATGGCACCCTTTCCTGCCTGGACGGCGCGCTCGATGGCGGACAGGTAGACCTCTGTCTTGCCTGAGCCTGTGACTCCCTCGAGGAGCACCACTCCCCCACCCGTGCTGACAGCGGCATGGATCGTCTCCACCGCGTCAGCCTGCTCCGAAGTGTGCACATGGCGGGGTGCGCTGGACGAGCCGGTCTCAGGGCGACGGTACCGCATGCGTTCGATGACCGTCACCGCACCGACACGAGAGAGCGCTTTGACCGCGGTGGAAGCCCTGGGGATCTCGGCCGCGAGCTCCGAGGAAGAGAGTGGTCCCGCGGCGAGCGCGTCGAGAACCGATCGCTGCACGGTGGCGCGCGTCGGAGGGATATGTGTGGAGGCGACGTTACGTACGACGAGGCGGTCGGAGCCGACGGACATCTGTCGGCCCGTCAGCTCCCAGCCGTTTTCGCCGCGTACCGCCCGCGGCGCGCCGCCCGGCGGCAGGAAGAGCTTGAGGGCCTCCGACAGGGGCGCGACGTACTCGTCGGCTATCCATTCGGCGATGGCCAGAGCACCCACGTCGAACAGCGGCATCCCGAGAACTGCCCCGAGAGGTTTGAGCGCACCGGAGAACGACGTGGAGGACGTCAGTCTGACCACGTAACCCACGCAGATTCGTCCGCCGAACGGGACCGCGACCGGGCACCCCACCGCCACGTGCGCGAGGTCCGCTGGCACGGAGTAGTCGAACGGTTCCGTGAGCTCCCTGGTGGGAACGTCCACGACCACGCGCGCGATGTGGGCTGTTGTCTGCATGATTTCCACAGCATAGCGAAGGCCGCCGACATCGGCCGGCGGCCTGTCACTGTTGCAGGGAATCGGATCCTACCCGGCTGCCGATTTCAGCTCGTCGATACGGTTCAGCCGCTCCCACGTGAAGTCCTTGTCGTCACGTCCGAAGTGCCCGTAGGCGGCGGTCTTGCGGTAGATGGGCCTGCGCAGGTCGAGGTCTCGAATGATCGCGCCGGGCCGCAGGTCGAAGACCTCACCAATCGCCTTCTCGATCCTCGTAACCTCGATGTTCTCGGTGCCGAAGGTCTCAACCGTGATGGAAAGCGGGTGCGCCACCCCGATGGCGTATGCGATCTCGAGCTCGCAGCGATCGGCAAGTCCCGCGCCCACGACGTTCTTGGCGACCCACCGTGCCGCGTACGCTGCCGACCGGTCCACCTTCGTGCAGTCCTTGCCCGAGAAGGCGCCACCTCCATGGCGGCCCATGCCGCCATACGTGTCCACGATGATCTTGCGACCGGTGAGCCCCGAGTCCCCCATGGGACCGCCGATCACGAAGCGTCCTGTAGGGTTCACGTATATGTCCGCACCGCCCCATTCGAGACCCTCGCGGGAGAACACCGGCTCGATGATATGTTCGATGAAGTCGGGCTTCATGAGGTTCTCGATGTCAACTCCCTCGGCGTGCTGCGAGGAGATGAGGATCTTGTCGATGGCAACCGGCTTTCCGTCAACGTAGCGCACGGTCACCTGCGTCTTGCCGTCGGGACGCAGATAGTCCAGAACCCCGGCCTTGCGGACCGCGGTGAGCCGCTCAGCGAGCCGGTGCGCCAGGTAGATGGGCATCGGCATGAGCTGGGACGTCTCGTTGCAGGCGTATCCGAACATCATGCCCTGATCGCCCGCACCGATCAGGTCGAGAGGGTCGGTGTCCCCGTGCCGGACCTCATATGCCTCGTCAACACCCATCGCGATGTCGGGACTTTGCTCGTGAATGGCCGTGAGAACCCCGCACGTCTCGTAATCGAAGCCGTACTTGGCGCGCGTGTAGCCGATCTCCTTCACCGTCTGCCGGACTATAGCGGGGATGTCCACGTAGGCGTGGGTGCGGACCTCTCCGGCAACCACGATGAGCCCGGTGGTGGTCAGTGTCTCGCACGCGACGCGTACGTGGTCCGGGGACGCCTTCGAACCCTTGTCGGTCTCGTATCCATCCGCGGCGAGCTCCGCTTCCCTCGCGATGATCGCGTCAAGGATGGAGTCGGAGATCTGGTCGCATATCTTGTCAGGGTGCCCCTCGGTCACCGACTCGGACGTGAACACGTACTCTCGGGACGACATCGCGCCTCCTCAGCTCGGCCCGCATCGCGGACCACTCGGATACCGGTCCGGACGCAGAAAATCCCTTGCCCGGGCAGACAAGGGATGTACACTCGGCGAATCCTCGCCGCGGTCTTCCCTCATCTTCCAGACGCCCTTGCGCCTGCCGCAATGTGGCACCGTGCGCCGCTTTCGCGCCGGTTGCCGGGGTGTCATCGGGTGCGGTCCCTCGACCCTCTGCAGCGCCTGTGGCGCTGCCTCGTGATGAGAACGACACGCACGATAGCACGTTGAGCATACGATGCCAAGGCAAACTGTACTTCTACTGCGGACGCTGCTGCTGCGCGGAAGTCGTGAATTGCGTTCGTTGGCGGTCCTGTTCGTTGATGGATGATTCCGCTGAGGCGTAGCCGGGCATGCCGTATAGTGGTTCAGTCCGGCGTTGCTTCGAAGGAGAGCCGATGAACCTGCGAGCGTGGTTCGACCGAATCATCATCTACATCGAAGGGGCGGTCGTCGCTCTACTGACGCTTCTTGCCGCCCTCGGTGTGGTCGACATCGTCATCAAAATGATCCAGGTCAGCAGAGCAGACGGGTTCATGACGCCCGAGGGGATCATAAGAACCATCGACACGGTGCTCGTCGTCTTCATCGTGATCGAGCTCATCCGCATCGCTTTGGCGTACATCAACCACCAGAACGTGGTTGGCACGGTCCTCGAGGCGGGGCTCGTAGCCGTGGTTCGGAAGCTGGTGATCTTCGAGGGAGGTGACGATATCCTTCCCAAGGCCGCGGCGCTCGGCATCCTGATCCTCGCCGTCGGAATCTCGTGGTACCTCCTCCAGAAGGTCGGGTTGTGCGGGACGGAGACCAAGCAACAGCACTCGGTCACGGCGCCTGAGGGGAGCTGACCGGGGTTGAATCAGCCGGTTCGCGTACGCTTCGCCCCCAGCCCGACAGGAGCCTTGCACGTCGGCGGCGCCCGAACCGCCATCTACAACTGGGCGTTCGCGCGCCGGCACGGTGGGACGTTCATCCTGCGTATCGACGACACCGACCCGGAGCGATCCACACCCGAGAACACCGCACAGATACTCCGCTCCTTGCGCTGGCTCGGCATGGACTGGGACGAGGGTCCTGAGGTAGGCGGACCGCATGCCCCGTACTTCCAGACGCTGCGTGCGCGTCTGTACTCCGCCGCTCTCGAACGGATGAAGGCCGAGGGATCAGCGTATCCGTGCTTTTGCACGACTCTGGAGCTCGAGGCGAAGCGGTCCGCGGCGCGCGAGGGAGACGGCACTCCCGGCTACGACCGGACGTGCCGACGGCTCACTCGAGATCAGGCGCACGCCCGCATCGCCGAGGGTGCTCCGCACGTCTGGAGGCTGGCAGTCCCAGAGGATCGCGGGGACATCGTCGTAGACGATGCTGTGCGCGGCGAGACCGTCTTCCCCGCCTCTGCGATGGACGACTTCGTCCTTGTGCGCTCGGACGGTACGCCTACGTACAACTTCGCCACCGTGGTGGACGATGCCGAAATGGACATCACTCACGTGATACGCGGCGACGACCACCTCTCGAACACCCCCCGCCAGATCATGGTTTTCGAAGCACTCGGCCACTTCGTTCCCCGCTTCGCGCACCTCTCCATGATCTGGGGCGCCGACGGAAAGAAGCTTTCGAAGCGTCACGGAGCCACCTCCGTTGAACAGTTCCACGCCGAAGGCTTCCTGCCCGAGGCGCTGTTGAACCACTTGGCGCTGCTAGGGTGGTCGCTCGATGGCGAGACCACGGTCTTCCACGCTGATGCGCTCACGCACAACTTTTCGCTTGAGCGCATCTCCAAGAATCCGGCGATCTTCGATTTCGAGAAACTCGAGTGGATGAACGGCGCTTACATCCGCGAGATGCCGAACGAGCGATTCGCCGAGCGCATGATGCCGTGGTTGGAGCAAGCGGGCATCAGCACTCCCGACGACCTTGAGAAGCGCCGCGACTGGTACCGTGAGCTGGCGCCGCTCGTGTCCGAACGCGTGAAGCGCATGACGGAGATCGGCCCCGCGGTCGCGTTCCTGTTCCAGGAGACGGTCACGGTAGACCCCACGGCGGCCGCCAAAGCGTTTTCTGTGGAAGGCACACGCGACGTCCTTGACGCCGTCGCCACATCGCTTGACGGGCTCGCTGAATGGACACCGACAGCCATCGAGGAGGTCCTGAGAGCGATCCCTGAACATTTCGCAATGAAGCCGAGGATCGTTTTCCAGGCGGTGCGCGTTGCGGTGACGGGTGGACTGGTGTCGCTGCCGCTGTTCGAGTCGCTGGCGCTTCTCGGCAAGGCCGCATCCGTTGCGCGCGTACGGGCGGCTGAGGCGGCCGTGTCCCGCACCTGAGTGGCCCCGAGTACCCCGTTCGGATCGGGTTGACACCGCCTCGCCCCGCCAAGTAGAGTACGTTGTCGCGCCTCCGCCAGCGCCGAGGCGCTCGGTGGGGTGTGGTGTAATTGGCAACACGTCGGATTCTGGTTCCGAAGTCTCTAGGTTCGAGTCCTAGCACCCCAGCCAGCACGGCCCGTTCGTCTAGCGGTTAGGACACCGCCCTCTCAAGGCGGAGATCACGGGTTCGAATCCCGTACGGGCTACCAGGCACTCTTCGGCAGGCCTCTGCGGCAGCAGGGGCCTCCTGCATTCCCCTCTCCCGCCTGAGTCCCGCTGCACAATCGCAGCAGCTCATGTGCTATCCTCGGCGACCATGGACACGCACACGACACCCTCCCCGGGACGCAGCGACTTCATCCGCGACATCGTTGCCGACGACTGTGCGGCGGGCCGTGTGAAGTCCGTGGTCACCCGCTTTCCCCCGGAGCCCAACGGCTACCTGCACATCGGTCACGCAAAATCTATCTGCCTGAATTTCGGCATCGCGATGGAGTTCGACGGCAGGTGCCACCTGCGCTTCGACGATACGAACCCGGCGAAGGAGGAGCAGGAGTATATCGACGCCATCGAGGCGGACGTACGCTGGCTCGGCTTCGACTGGGCCGAACACCTCTACTACGCCTCGGACTACTTCGAGCAGCTCTACAAGTGGGCGGTGCACCTCATCAGGCAGGGCAAGGCATACGTGGACGACCTGTCCGCCGAGGAGATCCGCGAGCACCGCGGGACGCTGACAGAACCCGGCAGGGAGAGTCCGTGGCGCGGACGGTCCGCGCAGGAGAATTTGGACCTGTTCGCCCGCATGCGCGCCGGCGAGTTCCCGAACGGCTCGCGCGTGCTTCGCGCGAAGATCGACATGGCCTCCGGCAACATCAACTTCCGCGATCCGGTGCTCTACCGGATCTTGCACGCACGACACCCTCGCACCGGGGACGCGTGGAGCATCTATCCCTCGTACGACTTCGCGCACGGCCAGTCGGATGCCATCGAAGGCATCACACACTCCATCTGCACGCTGGAGTTCGCCGACCACAGGCCGCTGTACGACTGGTTCATCGAGAACCTACCCGTCCCCTCTCGTCCCCGCCAGTATGAGTTCGCGCGCCTGAACCTAACGCACACCGTGCTGTCCAAGCGCGTACTGCTGCGCTTGGTGCACGACGGCCACGTCCGCGGGTGGGACGACCCGCGCATGCCCACGCTATCGGGCTTGCGCCGACGGGGTTTTCCCGCCGAGGGCATCCGTGACTTCGCGTCGATGATCGGAGTCGCGCGGGCAGACAGCGTGGTCGAGGTCGAGATGCTCGAGCACGCTGTGCGAGACGTGCTCAACCGAACAGCGCCGCGCCGCTTCGGCGTGGTCGACCCCTTGAAGGTCGTCATCGAGAACTATCCCGAGGGCCATGAGCACGTCGAGGTTCCGAACAACCCCGAGGACGAAAGCGCCGGGACCCGGGCGGTCCCGTTCAGCCGCGAGCTGTGGATCGAACGCGAAGACTTCATGGAGGAGCCGCCGAAGAAGTTCTTCCGACTCGCACCTGGGCGTGAAGTCCGGCTCCGTTCGGCCTACTTCATCACATGCACCGATGTCGTGAAGGACGCATCTGGCGCCGTCGTCGAGCTGCGCTGCACGTACGATTCCGCCACGCGCGGTGGATCAGCGCCTGACGGGAGACGTCCGAAGGCCACGCTGCACTGGCTGTCGGTCGCTCACGCGGTACCTGCTGAGGTGAGGCTTTACGGCCACCTCTTCGCCAACCCCCTTCCCGGTTCTGACGGTCGCGAGCTGCTCGACGATCTGAACCCCGGCTCCGAAGTCGTCGTCCAAGGCTTCGTGGAACCGGCCGCGGCAGGCGCCCCGCTCGGGCATACGGTGCAGTTCGAACGCCTTGGCTACTTCTGCATGGATCCAGACTCAACGGCGGGCACACCCGTGTTCAACCGCACGCTGACGCTCAAGGATACGTGGGCGAAGGTTCGCGCAAAGGAGAGCGCGAAAAGCGCCGAGGAGCCACTGGCGCACCCCTGACGGCATGCCACCTGCTAGAATGCACCTTGGGAGTGGGCCGGACGGCCGCGCGCCTACGGGCGTGAGGAAAGTCCGGACTCCAAAGGGCGAGGTGCCTGCTAACGGCAGGGCGGCGTGAGCCGACGGAAAGTGCCACAGAAAAGAAGACTCCGCGGCCGCAAGGCTCCGGAAAAGCTGAAACGGTGCGGTAAGAGCGCACCAGCGCTGCGGCAACGTAGCGGCTTGGCAAACCCCACCTGGAGCAAGGGCGAATAGGAGCGGTCAAGGCCTGCCCGGCCGTCGCTCGGGTCAGCCCGCATGAGGCCAGCGGTGACGGTGGTCCCAGACAGATGGTCGTCCACGACAGAATCCGGCTTACAGGCCCGCTCCCGATCCGCCTTGGACCGCAAGTCGCTGCCTGACCGCTCCGGCGAGCGCCGGGCCGCTGGCGTCGCCAAGACGGACGTACTCGGCCCCCGCCGCGCGCGCAAGCTCGCGGGCGGCCACGCCTGATCCCGGATCGGACGTGTCGATCACGAGGGTGTTGATCGGCGTGTCCTTGAGCTTGAGCGCTGCGCTGCGCGCGTCATCGCTTCCCAACCCGGTACCGATCCCGACGTTCGCCCTGCCATCGGTCAACAGGATAAGCCACGGGACTACTCCGTCCTCACGTCGAGTCTCACCGGACAGGACATCGACGGCCTTCAGGATCCCATGGGCTATGGGCGTGGCGCCCCCGGTGGGCAGGGTCTTGAGCTTGAGCTGAGCGAGCTCGACGCTCGCGGTCGGAGGAAGCAGGACTTCGGCCGCCTCGCCCCTGAACGCGACGAGACCGACACGGTCGCGGCGCTGATATGCGTCAACGAGCAACTCGAAGACAGCCGCCTTGGCGATCTCCATTCGGTTCGAAGCGCCCATAGACCCGCTGGCATCCACGCAAAAGACGATGGATGCTCCCACTCGGCGCTTACGCACCTTGGCGTGTACGTCGTTCTGGTCGATGTTGATGGCAAGGTGTCCGGAACGTGTGAGCTGGTGTGGTGCGGCTGCCCGGATGGTGGCATCGAGCGCGAGGTCCAGAGGTCGGCCGGGACGAGCGGGCTCCGCCCTGACGTAGCGGCCGCTACGGTCGTCGGAGGTGGTCTCCTGTCTCCGCCCGCCGTGCGAGCGTCGCATACGGTCCATGCCGATCTGCAGCTCCGCAGAGATGTCACCCGCAGGCGCCAGTTCAGCGGACCGCACGTCGCGAGGAAGGTCACGGGAGGGCATGGCCCCGTCGTCCGGCTCGCCCGGCTCGCCCGAGGAGGAGTCCTGGTGCTGGACGGTTCCCGGCGCGGCATTACCGAGAGCCTGTTCGAGCCGTTGAGGATCGAGACACTGCTCCTCGAACGGCGAACGACGCATCCGATGCGCCAGCACCATCGGGGCCACAGCCCTGACGTCGGCCGCTACGACCTCGCGGCGTCCCTGAAGCAGCGCGTACGCCGCCGCCGCACGTCCCATCACGAGGTCTGCTCTATGTCCATCCACCCCCATGGCGGTGCAGACCGAGGCGATCATGAAGAGAAGGTCGTCGTCAAGCTCAACATCGGCCAGTGACTTGATTGCGGTCTCGAGGCGGGTCCGCAACAGGCGCTGGGACGGCGACCACTCGCGATGGAAAGCGTCGCAGTCGTCTTCGAAGGCCCGGCGACGCCTGAGTATCTCAACGCGCTCGGTTGGGTCAGCAACCCCTACTACATCCACACACAGCCCGAAACGGTCGAGCAGCTGAGGGCGAAGCTCTCCCTCCTCGGGGTTCATGGTGCCTATCAGAACGAAGCGTGCTGGGTGTACGTAGCGGATACCTTCCCTTTCGACGACGTTCACGCCGCTGGCCGCTGAGTCGAGAAGGGTGTCGACCAGATGATCGTCGAGCAAGTTGACCTCATCGACGTAAAGAAGCCCGCGGTTGGCGTCGGCGAGCAGACCTGCCTCGAATCGGCGCTCCCCCTGTTTGAGTGCGGCTTCCAGATCGATGGTGCCGACGAGACGGTCCTCTGTGGCAGAGACCGGAAGGTCGACGAGCTTCGGGCGACGCCGCTCCTTGGGCAGAGAACCCTCCACCCGACGCTCCCTGCACTCAGGACACATGTCAGGGATGAGCGATGGGTGACACCCGAAACGGCATCCCTCGGCCACATCCATCTCAGGAAGTATCCCGTGCAAGGCGCGGACCGCGGTGGACTTCGCGGTGCCTTTGTGGCCCCTGATGAGCACTCCGCCCACCCGGGGGTCGACCGCGCTGATGAGAAGCGCGAGCTTGAGGTCCTCCTGCCCCACGATCGCGCTGAAAGGATACGCCAAGCGTTCGTCCCGCGGCATGAACCCTCCCGAAACACTGCGGCCTGCCTACACTATATGGTAGACAGGCCGCAGATGTCACCCAGAAGTTGTGGTCACTCAGAGCGCCATTGGAAGGCGCCGCAATCCTTCGGTGACGACTGGCCGACCTTCGGGCAGGTGTTCGAGTAGATGCAGTCCTGGCATGTGTAGCCCGAAAGATCGAGGTCACCGGTCACTTCGTACCCGGTCTCGAGCAGCGGCACCGCCTCGACCGGGAGGATTACCTCGGAGTCTGCGGTGGTGGCGGGGGTGACGACATCGGCGTAGTCGCCCAAGATCACCGGTTTCGGGATGTACGCTTCTTCGCCCGAGAGAGGGGCGCTGGTGAGGATGGCTGTCTCCTCGACGAGGGCTCCGTCCCCCAACTGCTCTGTGGCGGGTTCGATCACAGGCGTTTCAGTGGCCGCGAAGTGGACGCTCATGGGTTCGACCACCTGCTCCGCCGGAAGTTCAGGCTCAGGCGCGAAACGTGCGATGTCATTGAGGGTCGGCTCCTGCACATCGTCGACGGCCTGTGGCTCGTCTACCGCAGGCGTGTACGCCTCGACGTTGGTCCACGGCCATGGCGGGTCCTCCGCGCCGTGCGGTACGGCCTCGTCCTCGGCTTCTGGCACTTCGGCTTCGGCCTCTGGCACTTCGGCTTCGGCCTCTGGCACTTCGGCTTCGGCCTCTGGCACTTCGGCTTCGGCCTCTGGCACTTCGTCCTCGGCCTCTGGCACTTCGGCTTCGGTCGAATCGAGCGGTTCTGGCGCGGACGGCTCGATCCCGGTCTCCTCCACGAACGGAGGCTGAGCGATGTCTTCCGGCTCGGCCGCCTCGACGGATGCTGGTGCCACGATTCCCTCGTCTTCAAGGGAGGAGGCAGCGCGCTTGAGCGCGGCTGCGAGCGAGCCCTCATCTTCGAGCTCCGGAATCGGTACCCACGAGGCGTACCGGTTTTCGGCAACCGCTGAGGCCGGGAGGGGGGCTTCTTCTGCCGGCTCCTGCACTGCCACAGCCGGTGCTGTCTGCAGCACGAGCACCGGGAGGGCGGTGCCGAGATCGGAGATGAAGATCTCGCCCTCCACAACGAGGGCACCCGAACTCACAGCGGCTGACAAAGCTGCGACAGCGGCCTCGGGCGAGTCGAACGCATCCGGGACGGGGAGGCTCAGGGCCGAATCGGTGCTGCGCATCACGATGAAGTAAGCCATTCGGACACCTCACTGGACTCGAGTACCGCGCGACAAGACTCACTTACATCATAGGCCATTGCCGGATTCGGTGACGGACTGCACAGTGCGTCCGATATTCCGACGCATGGTAGGATTGCCCCAAGCTGGACGCGACGGAAAAGGCATGCTCGGACCAACATCACTCACGACGGGCGCATTCGTCACGGTCGATATCGAGACGACCGGATGCAGACCAGGCACCTCGTCGATCATCGAGATCGGCGCCGTCCGCATCGAGGCCGGCGTCATAACGGGTCACTTCAGCCGACTCGTGAGGCCGACCGAGCCTATCCCGCCTGCCATCGGCCGTCTCACCGGGATCACCGGGGTGATGGTGTCTCAGGCCCCGGGTGTGCTCGACGTCATGGACGAGTTCCGCCTCTTCGCCTCCGAAGCGGTGCTGGTCGCGCACAACCACCGTTTCGACATGAGCTTTCTTGATTACGAGGCCGAACGTACATGGGGTTCTCCGTTCGCCCGGCCCGTGCTCGACACGCTCACCCTCGCCCGCCGTCTGCACCCCCAGCTCCAGCGTCACAACCTGCGTGATCTGGCGGCGTTCTACCAGACGCCCACGGCGCCGAATCACAGGGCGCACGTCGATGCGCTCGCAACGGCCGAGGTCTTCGTCCGCATGCTCGCTGAGCTCGATCCGGCTGGTATCACAACTGCAGCCGATGTCGCACGATTGTGCGGCGTCGCGCAGCAAAGCCGCCTCGCCCGCAAGCTCACCCTCACCACGCACCTACCGGACACCCCGGGCATCTACCTGTTCCGGGATGTCAAGGGGCGTGTCGTGTACGTCGGGCGCGCCAAGTGCCTTCGCACGCGTGTCCGGAACCAGTTCTACGCACCTGACGACCACACTTCACCCAGCCCAGCTTCCGAAGTCGAGACGATCCAGCACTTCCCCCTCGTCTCGGCGCTCGATGCCGCGCTGCTCCAAGCGCGCATGCAGGACCGCTACCAGCCGACGTTCAACAAAGACGGCCATCAACGAAGGCGACCGTTGTACCTGCATGTGGATACCACCTCCGCATACCCGTCGCTGCGACCCACCCGCCGGCGTCTGCGGACCGGCGAACTTCTGGGGCCTTTGTCCAGCGAATGGGCGGCCACCACCATCGCAGATGCGCTCTCCGAGTTCTTCGGACTCAGACAGTGCCGTTGCCCCATCGAGCGGTGCCTCGGCAAGGACTGCGCGCGCAGGGTCGATAGACATTGCACGATGGGCGCGGATGGGGAGGCCGCGCGTGAGGCCTACGAGGCTGGCGTTCGCGCCGCGCTCGCCATCTTCGATGGAGACGGGACCGAGTTCCGGGAGATGCTGCGTCTAGCCCAGGAACGCTGCGCGAAGTCGGAGCGCTATGAGGATGCCGCCCGCTACCGTGATTCGATCCGTGCACTCGACCGCACTCTGTCCGCGCTTGGCACAGCGCGCAGGGCGTGCTCCGAGGGGGTCGTGGCCATCATCGAAGGCGATGAGCAGCGTGTCACCGTCCTCGTCACCGTGCGAGGATGGCTGCTGGCAACCATTCGCTGCGGACGTGATGAGGCCGGAGGCGATGAGCTGCGGGTGCGTGTCGATCTCGCCCTGCGCCGCGCCGTCCGAACTCTGAAGGGCAACCCTACGGTCACAGCCGGGCGGCTGCGCGAGATGGCCATGATCGATTCGTACCGCCGGCAGCACCATCCCGTGACGGTGGTGGTTGACGGCGTGCCGGATGAGGCCACCAAGAGCGTCATGTCTGCGGTCAGGCGGGTCATGCGCATGCCGAAGAGGCGTCACGGAGTCGCTTGAGTCTCTCGATGTTCTCTGCGTCCTTCACTGGCGGTTCCCCCGGCATCTCTATGATGACAGGCAGGCCGGACAAGCGCCTTTCGGCGAACATCGCGCCGAATCCGGCCCAACCGATCGTTCCCTCCCCGATCCAAGCGTGCCGATCCCTGTGCAAGCCTGAAGGAAAGACACAGTCGTTGGCGTGTACCGCTTCGACGGGCATGCCACAGCACGCCTCGAACTCGTCAACGAGTCGTTCCCATGTGCACGGAGAGGACAGGTCCCAACCTGCGGCGTGCGCGTGGCAAGTGTCCAGGCACACAGATCGGA
>JAJZRZ010000171.1 GCA_021850085.1 Actinomycetes bacterium
GGCCGAGCGCGTCGGCGGCGAGCGCGGCCACGAGCGCCGAGTCGATCCCACCCGAGAGGCCGACCACTACGTCGGTGAACCCGTTCTTTCTCACGTAATCGGCCAGCCCGAGTTCGAGCGCCCGGTAAAGCTCCTCGTGGCCGGTAACCGCCTGCGCAATGGCCCCGTGCTCGAGGTCCCTGCCCACCAGATGGCGTGTCCGCTCCCCCACTTCTGCGACCACCATCGCCTCCGAGAAGGCCGGGGCCCGCGCGATCAGGGTGCCGCCGGGGCCGAGCACGAGCGAGCGGCCGTCGAAGACGAGCTCGTCCTGGCCGCCCACCATGTTGCAGTACGCCACCCAGATATCGTCGTCGGTGGTGCGCTCTCGCAGCATCGATTCCCGCTCGCCGCCCTTGCCGGCGTGGAAGGGTGATGCGGAGAGGTTCACGACCACCCGCGCACCCGCGGCAGCCAGGCGCGCGGTGGTCTCGGGCACCCACACGTCCTCGCAGACGGTGATCGCGCATCGCTCGCCTGCGACCTCCACGATCAGGTCCTTCCGCCCGGGCTCGAAGTACCGCTCCTCGTCGAAGACGCCGTAGTTCGGCAGGAGGCGCTTGTGGTAGATGGCCTCGATGCGCCCGTTGCGGACGAACGCCGCGGCATTGGCGAGCCCGCCCTCGGCCAGGTCCAAACAGCCGACGACCGCGGGGCTGGTCGCCGCTGCCGCGAACCGTTGCAGAGCCTCAAGGGCGCGCTCCACGAAGTCGGGGCGGACCAGCAGGTCCTCAGGCGGATACCCCGTGAGCGCCAATTCGGGGAGCACCACCAGGTCCGCCTGCGCGTCGGCCAAGACCCGCAGGCAACGCGTCAGGTTCCCCTCGATGTCCCCCACGGTGACGTTGATCTGTCCGAGCGCGATACGCATGCTCCGAGTCTACCACCCACCTCTGCCGCGCTACCGCCCGCGCGCAATGCGGGGGTACACTGATACCGCTTCTGATGAAAGGATCGAACCGTGCGCCACCGCTCCGTGATCTACGCCATCACCTTGCTCGCGACCACCCTGGCCCTCGCCGCGTGCTCGGCCGGTGAAGCACCTGCCGACACCGCGGGCCTCGTGCCCGACGAGCGGCCGGTGCCCGAGGGGATGCCCGTGATGTACGAGTTCTTCACGCTCACTTGACCGAGCTGCCTGGTGATGGCACCCATCGTGGATGGGTTGACGGACGAGTACGAGGATCGCGTCGCTGTACGCAAATACAACGTGGCGGAAAGCGCGAAGGGCGCGGCGCTCGCCGAAGAGTTCGGTGTGCAGTTCGTCCCGACGTTCGTGTTTGTGGACTCCGAAGGCGAGCTTGTGGACATGCTGATCGGCGAGGTGGCGGAGAGCGCGCTTCGGGCCGCGCTCGACGATATCGAGTAGCCTCCTACGGCTCTCCGTGCACCGCTCGGGCAAGCGAGCGGACGAACCTCTCGACCTCGGCTGGATCGCCTTGGCGCTTCACGATCGCGCTGCCGACGATGACGCCATCGGCGAACGCGGCCACCTGCGCTGCGCTTTCGGGAGTGCTCACGCCGAAGCCGACCGCCACGGGCAACGCCGTGTGCGCCTTGACGCGTGCCACCTGTTCGGCGAGCCCGAGCGCGAGGTGCACTCGCTCTCCTGTCACGCCGGTTGCGCTCACGCAGTACACGAAGCCGCGAGAGGCGCCGCCGACCACGGCGAGACGCTCGTCGGTGGAGGTGGGAGCGGCGAGAAAAACCGTGTCGATGCCCTCGGCCACGCCCAGCCACGGCGCGGCGGCCTCGGGCGGCATGTCCGGGATGATCACTCCATGCACACCCGCCCCGCGCATCGTGGAAGCGGCCGCGGGCAACCCGAGGCGCATGAGCGGGTTCAGGTAGGTCATCACGACCAGCGGCGGCGGCTTCCCGGCGCCGAGGCCCTGCGCGAAGGCCTTGGCGACCTGCAGGGAGTGCACGAGACCGAAACCACCTTCTTGCTGCCGCGCGACGCTCGCGGCCTCCGCGATCACCGGACCGTCGGCAACGGGGTCGCCGTACGGCACGCCGAGCTCGATCACGTCGGCCCCACCGCGCGCCGCGGCGCGCAGGGACGCCAGCGACGTCGCGCGGTCGGGGTATCCCGCCATCACGTACGCGACGAGTGCCGGTCGCCCAGCAGCGAACGCGCTGGTCAGAGGCGACGTTGCTGGCCCGGTGTCACCCATCGAGCCCAGCCTCCCGCACGATGTCCATGTCCTTGTCGCCGCGTCCCGAGACGGTGACCACGACCACGCCGTCCGGCCCCAGCTCCTCGGCAAGCCGCGGGAGCAGCGCGAGCGCGTGGCTGGACTCGATGGCCGGAATGATTCCCTCTGTACGCGTGAGCAGCGCGAACGCCTCCAGAGCCTGCTCGTCGGTCACACCCTCGTAGCGCACGAGGCCCTCGTCTTTGAGGTGGCTGTGCTCGGGGCCAACACCAGGGTAGTCCAGCCCCGCCGAGATCGAGTAGGCCTCAAGCGGGTTGCCCGCCTCGTCCTGCAGCAGGTACGAGTAAAAGCCATGCAGCACGCCTGGGCTGCCCTTGGTGAGCGCCGCGCCGTGCCTGCCGCTCTCCAGTCCCAATCCAGCGGCCTCGGCGCCGATCAGGGCCGGGCGCCTGTCGGCGGGTACGTCACGCAGGAACGGGAAGAACGTGCCGATGGCGTTGCTGCCGCCGCCCACGCACGCCACGACAGCGTCCACACGCTCGACGCGCTTCTCTTCGAGCTGTCCCACGATCTCCGAGCCGATCACGCTTTGGAAGTCGCGCACCATCTCCGGGTACGGGTGCGGCCCGACCGCCGAGCCGATCACGTAGAAGGTGTCCTCCACGCGCTCGACCCAATGCCGAAGTGCAGCGCTCACCGCATCGGCGAGCGTGCCCGAGCCATCGGAGACCGGGATCACCTCAGCGCCGAGCAGCCGCATCTTGTAGACGTTGAGCGCCTGACGCCTGATGTCCTCGGTGCCCATGAACACCGAGCACTCGAGGCCCAGAAGTGCCGCCGTGGTGGCGGTGGCAACCCCATGTTGTCCGGCGCCCGTCTCGGCTATCACGCGCCCCTTGCCCATGCGCCTGGCGAGCAGGCACTGGCCGATGGTGTTGTTGATCTTGTGCGCACCCGTGTGGTTGAGGTCTTCGCGTTTGAGCAACACGGTGCCGAGGCCGACCGCGGCGGCCAGACGGTCCGCACGGTACAGCGGCGTTGGACGCCCGACGTAGTCGCGGAGCATGCCGAGGAGTTCCCGGTCGAAGGCGGGATCCGCGCACGCCTGCCGGTACGCCGTCGCGAGCTCGTGCAGCGCGGGGACCACGGTCTCGGGCACGAAGGTCCCTCCGTACGGACCGTAGAAGCCTTGTGCGTCGGGCGTCGCGTACGCCGACTCGGCCGAAGGGAGCAGCACGTCAGACATCGCATACCTCCGAGTCCGCGGCCCGGACGGCCGCGACGAATCTCTGTATCGATCGATGGTCTTTGATCCCGGGTGAAGCCTCGACACCTGACGAGACGTCCACCCAGGCGGGACGCAGCACGCGCACGGCCTCCCCGACGTTGCCGGGGTGCAGGCCACCGGCTACCGTGACGGGGAC
>JAJZRZ010000172.1 GCA_021850085.1 Actinomycetes bacterium
ATCAAGTTCCATCCGGCGAGCCATCGAAGTGCTGGGAGCAGGCGGGCGCGCTGCTCGAGGAGTTCGCCGAGGCACGACTCGACCGCACTGCAACGGTCCTCGCCCTCGGTGGCGGCGTGGTGGGCGACCTCGCGGGGTTCTGTGCCTCGGCGTACATGCGCGGGATCGGGCTCATCCACGTGCCCACGACGCTGCTGGCGCAGGTTGACAGCGCGATCGGAGGCAAGACAGGTGTGGACCTCGCCGCAGGAAAGAACCTTGCGGGGGCGTTCTGGCCGCCGCTGCTCGTGGTCTGCGACACGGAGGTCCTGGCCACGCTCCCCGAGGCCGAGTGGACCAACGGGCTTGTAGAACTCGTGAAGAGCGCCTTTCTCGAGGGAGGGGAGACCCTTGCGTGCGTCGAGAATGGACTGGACGCGCTGGTCGCCCGCCGCTTGGATACCGTGCGCGTCGCCGTGCAGGCGGCCGCGGCCTTCAAGGCGGGCATCGTCTCGGCCGACTTGCGGGAATCAGATGTCCGCGAGTGCCTCAACCTAGGTCACACGCTCGGTCACGCGCTGGAGTTGCTCGTGGGATACGGCAAGCTCCCTCACGGTTTGGCGGTCGCGGAAGGCATGCGCTTCGCGGCGCGGCTTGCAGACAGGCTTGCTGGAGCGCAACCAGGGCTTGCGACGCGGATGAGCGAGATCCTCGAGGCGGTGGGAGCTGGCGAGGAGGTCTGCCGAAGGGCGATCGCTCCGTCGGTGAGCCGTCTGATGCCCCCCCAGGTACTCGCGGCGATGCGATCCGACAAGAAGTCGCGAGGAGGCACCGTGCGCTTCGTGCTGTTGCAGGCGCCCGGGATGTGGACGGTGCGCGGCGTGGAGGACGAGGTCTTGCTGGAGGAACTCGACCGCTGGTCGCGAAAACTAGCGGGAGGGGGAGGGTGACATGCTGCGAGTGCTGGTGATGAACGGCCCGAATCTCAACTTGCTCGGCACGCGGGAGACCGGCGTGTACGGCACCACGCGGCTCGACGACATCGAGGGCATGTGCGTCGCCAAAGCAGCGGAGCTTGGCGTTGATGTCACCTTCTACCAGTCGAACCACGAAGGATCGCTCATCGACCGACTGCACGAGGCGATGGGTTCATGCGACGGAGTGGTGATGAACCCGGGGGCCTATACGCACTACTCGTACGCGATACGCGACGCCATCGCAGCCATCGGGTTGCCCGTCGTCGAGGTGCACCTGAGCGACATCACGGCGCGCGAGGACTTCAGGAAGATCAGCGTCACCGGGCCGGTGTGCATCGGGCAGGTGGCCGGGCTCGGACCGGGCTCGTACCTCACGGGGCTTGAGGTGCTCGTCACCCACCTGCGCAAGGAGGACTGATGGACGTCGCCGCGCGCCTCGACGGGATCCGAAGGCGGCTGCTTGATGACAGGGCCGACGCCGCGGTCGTGTCCGTGAACGCCAATCTGCGGTACCTCACCGCATTCGACGGCGTGATCGACCCCGGTATCAACGCCGTATGCGTGATCACCGCCGACGAGGCGCGGTTCCACACCGACAGCCGTTACGCGGACGCAGCCATCGCCGCCGCCGCCGGTGGGCCGTGGGAGATCGTCCGGCATAAGGAGAACCTCTACATAGAGCTGTGCGACGGCCTGAGGGCCGAAGGTGTATCGACGCTCCTGCTCGAGGCCGGTGTTCCTTACGGCCGCTTCAAGTTCGTTTCCGAGCAGTTCGACGGGGCGGTGCGTGCCGTCGACCAGCTGGTGGAGGGGATGCGCCAGATCAAGGAAGCCGAGGAGGTGGGGCGCATCGCCGCGGCTGCGGCGCTGGCGGACGCCGCCTTCGAGCACATCCTCCGGTACCTAAGGCCCGGCGTGACCGAGCGGGATGTGGCGCTCGAGCTGGAGTTACATATGCGCCGTAACGGCTCTGAGGGGATGCCCTTCGATCCCATTGTCGCGGGCGGCCCGAACAGCGCCCGCCCTCATGCGATCCCGAGCGAGCGCCCGCTGGAGGCCGGCGACATCGTCATCCTCGATTTCGGTGCGAAGATCGGCGGCTACTGCTCGGATATGACGCGAACGGTCGTCATCGGTGCGGCCTCCGCCCAGCAGCGTGCGATGCACGCGGCGGTTCTCGAAGCCAATGAGGCGGGCCTGGCGGCGGTGCGCGCCGGCCGTCCCTGCGTGGAGGTCGACCTCGCCGCGCGCGAGGTGCTGCAGCGTCACGGCTTGGGCGACCATTTCACTCACGGCCTCGGGCACGGCGTGGGCATCGACATCCACGAGATGCCCACGGTAGGGCCGAGGAGCACCCAGTCCCTTCGGCATGACTCCGTCATAACCATCGAGCCAGGCGTGTACGTGAGCGGCGTGGCCGGTGTTAGAATCGAAGACCTCGTGCTGGTCAAGGAGTCGGGTCACGAGCTCCTCAGCCACGCATCGAAAGAACTCATCGAGCTTTAGGAAGGCGTCGAAACGAGATGACTGTCTCCACGAACCAGTTCAAGACCGGCATGTGCATCAGCTACAACGACAAGATGTGGATCATCGTGGACTTTCAGCACGTCAAGCCGGGTAAGGGCGGCGCATTCGTGCGGACCAAACTCAAGGAGCTCAAGTCCGGCCGCGTCGTGGACGTGACGTTTCGCGCGGGCGAGAAGGTCGAGGACGTGCGCGTGGAGAGCAAGCGGCTGCAGTACCTGTACAACGACGGCAGCACGTTCCACTTCATGGACATCGAGACTTACGAGCAGTACGAGATCACGGCCGGCTTCGTGGGGGATGCGGCCAGGTGGCTCAAGGAGAATGACGACGTCCAGGTCGTGTACGCGGGCGGCGAGATGATCGGCGTCGAACCACCGATGTTCGTCGAGCTTCAGGTCACCGAGACCGATCCGGGCTTCAAGGGCGACACGGTCCAAGGTGGCACGAAGCCGGCCACGCTCGAGACCGGCGCGGTGGTGCAGGTGCCGATGTTCGTCGAACCGGGCGACACGCTGAAGATCGACACGCGCGACGGCTCCTATATCACCAGAGTCTAGCCTTTCGCTATACTGTTCCGACCGAGCACCACGGGAAGCCGCCCGCGGAGGTTTTCGCTTACCCATCGGAAGGACGGTGCGATGCGGCCGATCAAGATCACCGATACCACGCTGCGAGACGCGCACCAGTCGCTGTGGGCGACTCGCATGGAGCTCGCCGACATGCTGCCCATCCTGCCGAAGCTGGACTCGGTGGGATACTGGTCGCTGGAGGTCTGGGGCGGTGCCACGTTCGACGCCGCACTGCGCTTCCTTGACGAGAACCCGTGGGACCGCCTGCGCATCATCAAGCAGCACTGCCCCAAGACGCCCCTGCAGATGCTCCTGCGTGGCCAGAACCTCGTCGGCTACCGGCACTACAGCGACGAGATCGTGCACCGCTTCGTCACGGCGTCGCACCGCAACGGAATCGACGTGTTCCGCGTCTTCGATGCGCTCAACGACATACGCAACATCGAGCAATCGGCGCTGGCGATCAAGGCAGCGGGCGCGCACTTCGAGGGCGCGATCAGCTATACGGTGAGCCCGGTCCACACCTTGGACAGCTACCTCTCCTACGCGCAGGAACTGAAGGACCTC
>JAJZRZ010000173.1 GCA_021850085.1 Actinomycetes bacterium
GAAGCCTCGGGGAGCAAGCCGGCCTGGATGAGGAGATCGCTCTGTTGCTGGTCCAGATGTGGCCGGGAGTGCTGGTGACCGCCTCGGCGGTGGCCGCATTCCTCGCGGTCGCGGGCGTGGGCCGTGTCTCAGCGCGGCTCGGGGTCCCCTTGAACCGGCTGCCGTCGCTTGCGGTGATCGATCTCGACCCCAGAACGGTGATCGTGCCTATCATCGCGGTGGCTCTGCTCGCGGCGGGACGGCTCGTTGAGGAGATCGGCCTGTTCACTCTGGCAGGCGTCAACATACTTGTGGTGGCGCGCTGGGTGTTCTTCTTGCAAGGCCTCGCTGTGTTTGCGGGGTTGTACGAAAAAGGCAAGGTCTCGCGCCCCTTCAGGGCGTTCGGCTTCGTGTTTCTGGGTGTGACCGAGGCGTTTGCGCCGGTCGTCAGTCTGACCGGTCTCGCGGACATATGGCTGAACATCCGACGTCTGCCGAGAGAGAATTCCGCGCCTGGAGAGACGCACGGTTCGGCAGGCGTAGACTGAAGATGAGGACCACCCCACCGGCGAGACCGCCGGGATGGGAGAAGCGAGTAGGAGACACGATGAAGGTCATCCTTTTGTCCGACGTGAAGGGGCGAGGAAAGGAAGGCGACGTGATCGACGTCGCCCGTGGCTTTGCCACCAACTACCTCCTGCCCCGGAACATGGCGGTGTTGGCCACTCCGGGAAACATCAAGCAGCTTGAGGCCCGGATGCACAACATCCATAAGCGGGAAGCCACCAAGCGCGCGGAGGCCGAGAACCTCGCGGCGCAGGTGAGCGGAAAGCCCCTCGTCGTCGAGGCCAAGGCCGGCGAGGGCGGCAAGCTCTTCGGCTCCATCACCGCCGGCATGGTGGCCGATGCGCTCGCAGCGCAGCTGGGGGTGGACGTCGACCGCCGGAAGCTGGATTTGCACGGTCACATCAAGAACCTCGGCGAGCACACCATCGACGTCAGGATCTACGAAGACGTCAAGGTGCAGCTCGTCGTGAACGTCGTGCCCGAGGGCGGTGCCGCCGCTTTGGCGGAGCGGCCTGCGGCCGTGGCCGAGGAGTCGCTCGCGGAGGAGCCTGGGATTGCAGCCGAGGTCGCCGAAGAGGAGATCGTGGCATCACAAGGTGGGTCAAACGAGGACCAGGCATAAGCTCGAGGTCAAGGGGCGCCGCACCGGGCGGCGCCTCGTTCGGCCCCGCCGATGAGGAGTCACACCGATGGCTGACGATGGGGTGCGGGCGCTCCGTGAGCGTGTCCCGCCGCATAATGTGGAGGCGGAGCAATCCTTGCTCGGCTCGATGTTCCTGTCCTCGGACGCGGTCGAGAACTGCATGGCGATCGTCGACACGCATGACTTCTATCGGCCGTCTCACCAGAAGATCTTCGAGGCCGTGCGTGACCTGCACTTGCGCGGGGACGCGATCGACCAGATAACGGTTGCGGCGCGACTCGAATCCACCGGGCATCTGGATGCAGCGGGAGGCAAGCCGTACCTGCTCGACATCACCGGGATGGTGCCGACGGCGGCAAACGCCGAGTACTACGCTCAGATCGTGAAGCGCACGTCGATGCTGCGCGATCTGATCGGAGCCGCGACATCGATCCAGGCCTACGCCTACGAGAACCCCGACGACCTCGGCGAGATCGTGGAGCGGTCCGAGAAGGCGATCTTCGCCGTCACGAATCGCCAGATCTCGTCCAACTTCGAGCCCATCGGCACGCTCATGACCGAAGGCTTCGAGGAGCTTGAGCGGCTCTACGACCGGAAGTCCCATGTACCCGGGGTACCCACCGGATTCCCCGATCTCGACAGCATCCTCGCCGGGCTGCACAAGGGCGACCTGATCATTCTTGCCGCCCGCCCCTCGGTGGGCAAGACGGCATTCGCGCTCAACATCGCGGTCAACGCGGCCAAATCCGGGTGCACCACCGGCCTCTTCAGCCTCGAGATGTCCTCCGAGCAGCTCGTCCAGCGCATCATGTGCGCCGAGGCGCGCGTGGACTCACAGAAGCTGCGGACCGGGTATCTCGCCGACGAGGACTGGCCACTGCTGATGCAGGCGATGGGGCGCATAGGCTCGATACCGCTGCACGTTGATGACACGCCGTCGATCTCGATAACCGAGGTGCGCGCCAAGGCGCGCCGACTCCTGCGTGGTGTCGAGAACGGGCTGATCATCGTCGACTACCTGCAGCTGATGCAGCCGCATGGGCGGCGCTCGGAGAACCGCCAGGTTGAGATCGCTGAGATATCGCGAGGGTTGAAGATACTGGCCAAGGAGCTCAGCTGTCCGGTGATCGCGCTCTCGCAGCTCTCCCGGGCCGTCGAGCAGCGGACCTCGAAGCGTCCGATGCTCTCGGATCTGCGGGAGTCCGGCGCGATCGAGCAGGATGCGGACGTGGTCATCTTCATCGACCGCAACACCGACCCCGGCGCGCAGGACGACCCGGGCCGGCCGCCGAAGGGCGAGGCGGAGATCATAGTGGCCAAGCACCGCAACGGACCGGTGGACAACTGCCGGCTTGCCTATCTCGACCGCTTCACCCGCTTCCTGCCGCTGGCGCGCACGCCGTAGCCCGATCCTCGGGCGATGGGGAGACGCATGTCGAACGAACGGTACGATGTCGTCATCGTGGGCGCGGGGCCGGCCGGGATCTTCGCGGCGATCGAGCTCATACGCACCCGGCCCGAACTGCGCGTCCTGCTTCTCGAGCGGGGCAAGCCCATCGAGAAACGCTCCTGTCCGGCCCGCGAGACCGCGTGCGTGGGCTGCGCGACGTGCGCGATCATGACGGGCTGGGGCGGCGCTGGCGCCTTCTCCGACGGCAAGCTGACGCTTTCCACCGAGGTGGGAGGCTGGCTCGGCGAGTTCACCGGTCACGACAGGCTGGTTGCGCTCATCGAGGACAGCGACAGGGTATGGCTCGAATTCGGCGCGACGCAGGTGGTTCACGGGCCGGATGACGCCACCGCACGGCGTCTCGTGGCACAAGCGTCCTCGGCAGGGCTGAGTCTGGTCCCCATGCGCATCCGGCACATCGGGAGCGATCGGTCCCCGGCGGTGCTCCAGGCGATGCACGGATACCTGGTCTCGGCGGGAGTCGAGGTGCGCATGGGCGTGGCCGCCGTGAAGCTTATCGAGAAAGACGGCCGGATCGAAGGAGTCGAGCTCGGCGGCGGCGTCAGGGTCGAGACCCCGGTGGTCATCGCGGCACCCGGCCGCGATGGCGCGGAGTGGCTCGCCACGCAGGCCCGCGCCCTCGGTATCGGCCTCAGGAACAATGCGGTTGACATCGGCGTTCGCGTGGAGGTGCCGGCTGAGGTGATGGAGCCGCTCACCGATCCGCTGTACGAGGCCAAGCTGATCCGGACGTCGCAGCGTTTCGGCGACCGGGTTCGGACTTTCTGCATGAACCCGTACGGCGCCGTGACCACCGAGAGTTACGGCGACATCGTCACCGTGAACGGCCACTCGTACGCGGAGAGCCGCACCGGCAACACGAACTTCGCCGTGCTGGTGAGCCAGCGCTTCACCGAGCCCTTCCAGGAACCCATCACCTATGGGAC
>JAJZRZ010000174.1 GCA_021850085.1 Actinomycetes bacterium
GGCGATCGCGCCACGCTCGAGCACCGCGTCCGGGTTGAGCAGCAGCACGAACGCATCGGACGTGGCCGCGATACCGCGATTGTTGCTCGCGGAGAAACCGCGGTTCGGAACCGGCAGGACGTGCACGGAGGGGAATCTCGATGTGGCGGCCTCAACGCTCCCATCGACGCTTTCCGCGTCCACCACCCACACCCGCTCCTCGCCGGCTTCGGCAACAGCCGAAGCCACCGCCTCGGCCAGCAGAGCGCCGGAGTTGTGGGCGACGATGATGACGTCGATGTCGGATACCATCGCCGGTCACTCCGCCGAGGCGAGCTCGGCCACGAAACGCGCGAGCGAATCACGCCAGTGGGGCATCGTCACGCCAAACGCGGCGGCTTTCGAGCAGTCGAGCACGGAGTTCTTCGGGCGTGGCGCCTTCGAGGGGAACGCCGCCGCCCGCACGGGCTCGATCGGGGTGTTCACACCGGCCAAGCGCAGGATCTCGGTCGCGAGTTCGTAGCGACTGCACGAACCAGCGCCGGCGAGGTGGAACAATCCCGTGGCGCCATGCTCTACGAGCACCCGTATACCGGCCGCCAGGTCCGGCGTGTAGGTGGGCGAACCGCACTCGTCGGTCACCACCGACAGTGCCGAGCGCGTGCGCGCCGCTTCAAGGATCTTCTTGGGGAAGTTCATACCGGCGGGTCCGAAGACCCACGCGGTCCGAACGATCACTGCGTCGGGCATGACCTCGACCACGGCGCGCTCGCCAGCGAGTTTGGATGCGCCGTACACGGACAGCGGCGCCGGCTCGTCACGCTCGGTGTACGGTCCCGCCTTGGTGCCATCGAAGACGAAGTCCGTCGAGACGTGCACGAAGCGGAGTCCCGCGCTCACCGCAGCCTCGGCGAGCATCCGCGGGCCCGTCTCGTTGACCAGGAATGCCGCCTCCGGCTCATCCTCGGCCTTCTCGACGTTCGTGTAGGCGGCCGCGTTCACGAGCACGCCGCCCGGGTGCGCCGCGCCGAAGGATCCGGCCACCTCGGCCACGCACCGTGGGTCCGTGATGTCGAAGTCGTGCTCAGCCGGTGCCGCGAACGGCACTCCGTGCGCAATCAGCTCGCACTGGAGCGCGGTGCCGAGCATCCCGCCGCCGCCGGCGATGAGGAACGCCTTCTCAGCTCCGGTCGTCATACCAGCGCTTCTGCCAGCGGGCGAACTCGCCCTCGCCGTGCTTGATCTTGTGCCACCAGGGCTCGTTGTCGCGGTACCAACGGATGGTCGCCCGCAGGCCCTGCTCGAAGTCCACGATGGTGTCCCAACCGATCCCCCGCAGCTTTGCGCAGGAGATCGAGTACCGCCGGTCGTGGCCCGGCCTGTCCTCAACCCACGTGATAACGCTCTCCGACAGATCCAGCTCGTCGAGGATGATCGAGGTGATCTCGCGATTAGTCCGTTCGTTGCCCCCGCCGACGTTGTACACCTCGCCCGGCTCACCATTCATGAGCACAGCCTCGATGCCGTCGCAGTGATCGTCCACGTGCAACCAGTCGCGCACGTTCATGCCGTCGCCGTACAGCGGCAGCTGCTTACCCTCAAGGGCGTTCGTGACGAACAGTGGGATCAGCTTCTCAGGGTACTGATACGGGCCGTACGTGTTGCTCCCGCGCGTGATCATGACGGGCGCGCCATACGTGGTGTGGTAAGCCAGGGCCTGAAGATCGCCCCCGGCCTTGGAGGCGGAATAGGGACTCGAGGGGCTCAGCCGGTCGGTCTCGCAAAACGAGCCGGTGTCGATGGAGCCGTACACCTCATCCGTCGAGACCTGCACCATCCTGCCGATGCCCTGCTCGCGCACCGCCTCGAGAAGCGTGTGGGTGCCGATGATGTCGGTGTACAGGAACGTCTCGGGCTCGGCTATCGAGCGGTCGACGTGCGTCTCGGCAGCGAAGTTCACGATCGCGTCGACACCGCGCACGGCCTCATGGACGGCCGCGGCGTCGCAGATGTCTCCTCGGACGAAGCGGTACCGGGGATGGTCCTCGACCGGCTTGAGGTTGTCCAGGTTTCCCGCGTACGTAAGTTTGTCGAAACACACGATCTCGACGTCATCGTGCTTGGCCAGCATCCGCCGAACGAAGTTCGAGCCGATGAAGCCCGCTCCGCCGCTCACGAACAATCTCATCCGCTCTGCACGCTCCAGTCGTAGCCGATCTCGGGGTCGTCGAAAGGCCGGCGATACTCGTCCGGCTCGTCGTAGTCGTAGAGCTCCGTCGGGATGTTCACGATCATCGCCGGCTCGGTACCCACAGGCGTGAAGCCGTGGTAGACGCCGGGCGGGATGATCACCATGCGCTGGCGCTGCCAGCCGATGACGAACGTGTTCGTCTCGCCGCGCGTGGGCGAGCCCTCCCGGTCGTCGTGGAGCGCCACCTTCGCCATGCCCGATACGCACACGAAGTGGTCGGTCTGCTTCTGGTGGTAGTGCCACGCCTTCACCACGCCCGGGTAGACCATCGTGATGTAGCACTGTCCGAAGGCCCGGAAGTCGGGGTCGTCGCTGCGCCACATCTCCATGAGCAGCCCGCGCTCGTCGGGCAGCACCTTGAGGTCCTTGACCTTCACGCCATCGATCATGGGGTGCCCTCTCAGACGATATCGACTTCGGAATTGTCACCGAGCATGACGCGCAGCGCGGCGGGACGGCCGGCGGCACGGCGCACGACCGCGTTACAGCCCATCAGGCTGTCGGCGACGCGGACCCCCGCGTCCTCGATGCGAGCGCCCTGGAGCATGATGGAGTGCTCCAGCTCGCTCGCGATGATGCGGCAACCGTCGCCAACCGAGGTGTACGGGCCGATATAGGCATCGACGATCTCGCAGTTCTCGCCGATCACGGCGGGTCCGCGTACCACCGATCCCTCCAGCTTGGATCCCAGGCCGATACGCACCCGTCCGTGGATCTCCGAGCGCTGGTCCACCTCGCCTGCCACGTCCGTCTCGATGGCATCCAGCATGATGCGGTTGGCCTCGAGCATATCGTCGAGCTTGCCGGTGTCCTTCCACCAGCCGCCGATGATGTGCGGCCGTACGCGGTAGCCATTGTCGATGAGCCACTGTATCGCATCGGTGATCTCGAGCTCGCCGCGGGCCGACGGCTCGATCGCGTTGACGGCCTTGAATACCTCGGGGCGGAAAAGGTATACGCCCACGAGCGCCAGGTCGCTCGGCGGATGCTTCGGCTTCTCGATCAGCCGAACGACATGCCCATCGGCCGCAAGTTCCGCAACGCCGAAATGCGAGGCGTTCGGCACGTGCGCGAGCAGGATCTGCGCCTCGCACCCGCCCGCGCGGAACTCGTCCACGAAGGCCGTGATCCCGTCCTTTATGAGATTGTCGCCGAGGTACATGACGAACGGGTCGCCGGCCATGTACTCCTCGGCGATCTTGACTGCATGCGCAAGGCCGAGGGGCGCTTCCTGTGGGATATAGGTGATCGAGACGCCCCAACGGCCGCCGTCGCCGAGGGCGCCCATCACTTCGTCGGCCGTGTCGCCCACGATGACGCCGATATCGGTGATCCCCGCCGC
>JAJZRZ010000175.1 GCA_021850085.1 Actinomycetes bacterium
GAGCCTCGGTCATTTCAGCTCCGGCTGGGGCGACGGTTGAGATTGCGTTCGAGCGGCCTGCGAGCGTCGGCGACCGCGTCTTCCGGGTCGCCAACGCAGCGTTGCTGCAGGCGGCTCGGCGGACCTTCACGGGTGCCGCGGTCGCCGGGCACCGGAGCACCCCCGTGGACTTCGACGTCCGCATCCGGGTGGGGTCGCCGCTCACAATGTCGGCAGCCGCGGCGGGGATGAGCGTAGAGGTGCACGGACCGACGGTCGCCGTTGCTCGCACGAAGGCGATCACAGCGGCGGAGATCGTCGAGCACGTGGGCAGGACCGGCGGTACCGGCTACCGGGCATCGGGCTGGTCGATCGACCTGGATGCCGAAGCCGGACTCGGCTACTCGGCGCTGCACGCGCTCCGGCGCGAAGCGCTCGAGCGCCTGGATGCGGCACGGTTGCACCCGTGGACGGCTCGCGCGCGCACAAGGCCGGCGCTCCCGCGCATCGGACCCCCGGCGGTCCGGACTCGACGTGTGGATCTGGTCGCGGCGGTATGGGACCTTGAGACTGCGGAGGCCTGTCTGAGCGCGGGAGCCGACGAGGTGCTCCTCAGGGTCTTCGGTCCGCAGTCGCACGAACTCCCCGACCGGGTGCGGCCGCTACTGCCGCGCGTGGTGTGGCCGGCCGAGTCCGCGGAGCTCGATGGGTGGCTGGAGGGACCGGCCACCGTCGGAAACCTCGGGACGCTAGGCCGTGCGGAGCACCCCGTGTCGGCCGACTGGCCGCTGAACGCGGTCACCGCACACACGGCAGCGGCGCTGCACGAGCTTGGAGCCGGATTCGTGTGGGCCTCGCCCGAGATCAGCGGGCGGTAGCTGAAGGCGCTTGCCGCCGTGGCGCCCGTCGGCGTCGGAGCGGTGGTTTGGGGAAGCGTCGAGCTCATGGTATCGGAGCAGTGCGTGCTGCAGGCGGCAGGCTCCTGCGCGCGGCACTGCGCCTCGTGCGCGCGGCGCGGCCGGTGGTGGCTGCTGCGCGACCAGAAGGGCTACGAGTTCCCCGTCACGACCGATACCGGTGGGAGGTCTCATATCGTGAACTCTGTCACCCTCGACCTCACACCGGCGCTGCCGGAGATCGTCGGCGCCGCTGTCACCGCCATCCGGCTCGACTTTTCGGTGGAATCGCCGGACCAGGCCGCGGCGGTCACTGCCCGGATACGAACGGCGCTCGACGACGTGTGCGCGGGCCGCCCTGCGCCTGTCAGGCCGATCGTTGAGCCCGCGACCAAAGGTCACTTCTATCGCGGGTTGCTGTAGCGCTATCTGACCGTGACACGGTGCGTCACGCTCGCCGTGAGCCCGTCATCGCCGGTCACCCACAGCGTCACGTCGTACTCCCCGATCGCGGTGAATGTGTGCTGCACGATGGCCTCCATCGCGATGGTGGGAGGGGTGCCGTCGTCGAACTCCCACACGTACCTCACAATAGGTCCGTCAGGATGGCGCGATGCCGAGGCATCGAAGGCTATAGCCTCACCGGGGCGTGCAGGGTTCGGCGTGAACTTGAAAGCGGCGACTGGCTGCGCGCTTCTGGGAGAGCCAGTCGATATCGTAAGTTTCACTCGTGCGCCCACCGCGACCTGCCCACCGAACTTGGGGTCTTGGTCGGCGACCATGCCGGAAGGTACGCCGGAGACGGGTTTCTCCTCGACGTCGACCAAGAGTCCTAGACCTAGCAGCAGGGCGATCGCATCGGGCTTCATGGTCCCGATGAGGTTGGGCACGTCCACGGCTGCCGGCAGCGCATGCAGCTCACACGGCACAGGCTGGTGAGAGGTCAGAAAGATCGCGCTCCCCTTGGTGGGGCAGAAATCTCCCGCGAGCTGGCCGCTCTCAAGGCAGATCGTGGCCGAGGTGATGCCCCTCGGCGCAGTGAAATCCGAAGCGGGAACGTTGGCCAGCGCAGCCTTCATGAACGCGGCCCATATCTCGGCGGGGAATGAACCGCCGGTGACCCTCTTGCCATGGACGTTGGTCATCTCCACCTGGCCCTCGACATGACCGACCCACACGGCCGCCACGAGGTCCGGCGTGTATCCCACGAACCATGCATCGCGGTACTGTTGTGTCGTGCCTGTCTTGCCGGCTGCGGGGCGCCCGATCCTCGCCGCAGTGCCGGTGCCTGAGGTGATGACTCCCTTGAGCATGTCAGTGGTGAGGAAGGCGACCGCGGGCGCGATCGCCTCGGTCCCTGCGGGGCTCGCCGTGAACAGGACTTCGCCCGCGGCGTCAGACACCTCCACGATCCCGTGCGGCGGAATGTGCACGCCGCCGTTCGCGAGCGTGCCGTACGCGGAAGCCAGCTCAAGCGGCGTGACCTCCTGAGCGCCGAGCGCGATCGACGGCACGGCACGGATCGGCGTGGTTATACCCATCCGCTTGGCCGTGTCGGCGACCTCTTGGGCGCCCACCGCAAGGATCAGCTGGGCGAACACCGAGTTGGTGGACTTCTCGGTTGCCACGCGCAGGCGCATCGGACCGCCCGCGGACGCGCCCGTCACCGACCAGGTCTGGCCGCCGGGTATAGGGAATGAACCCGCCGCGCTCTCATAGACCTGCTCGGGAGAGATGCCCTTCGCCAGTCCGGCGGCGAGCACCAACGGCTTGAACGCGGAGCCGGGCTGGCGCGGTCCCTGGACCGCCACGTTGAACTGCTGGGCGTCGAAGTTCTTGCCGCCCACCAGCGCGCGCACTTCGCCGGTCTTCGGATCGAGCGCCACGACGGCCGTCGAGGGGTCCTCGGGCCGATCGAGGATCGCGGGGATGACCGTCTCCGCAGCCGCCTGCATGCCCATGTCGATGGTCGTCTTCACGCGCAGACCGCCCTTGAAGACGGCGTCAGGGCCGAACTGCTCGATGAGCGTCTGTTTGACCCACTCCACGAAATACGGGGCGGGAGTGGTCGTGGGTGCGGGCGCCGCGATGGTGAGGGGCTCCGCTATCGAGGCATCGAGGGCGGTCTGGTCGATGTAGCCCTGTTCCAGCATCTGCTCGAGCACGATGTCGCGCCGCACCTTCGCGGCCTCCGGATCGTTGCGGGGCGAGAACTCGCCGGGCGACTTGATCAGGGCGCCGATCATCGCGCCCTCGGCAGTGGTCAGCTCGCTGACGTCCTTGCCGAAGTACGTCTCGGCCGCCGCCTGCACGCCATAGGCGCCGTGCCCGAAATAGATCGTGTTCAGGTACTTCTCGAGAATCTCGTCCTTGGAGAACCGGGACTCCAGCTGGTAGGCGAGGATCGCCTCCTTCACCTTGCGGGTGACGCTGTCCTCCCGCTCGATGAAGGTGTTCACCACATACTGTTGCGTGATGGTCGATCCGCCGTGGCGCTTCCCTTCGGTGACGTTCACCCACAATGCGCGGGCGATGCCGAAGGGGTCCACGCCCTTGTGCGTGTAGAAGTTCTGATCCTCGGTGGCGATCACGGCCTGCCGAAGCGGGAGCGGGATGCTGGCCAGCCCCACATAGGTCCGGTTCTGTTCGGCGTGCAGC
>JAJZRZ010000176.1 GCA_021850085.1 Actinomycetes bacterium
GCCCGCCTCGGCGATCGCGCTCTCGTGCGCCCGCTGCTCCTGCTCACCGCCGCGGACATGCAGGCAACGGGTCCGGATGTGTGGACGCCTTGGCGCTCCACGCTCGTGACCGAGCTGGCGGACAAGCTGGAGGCGGCGCTCGCGCCCGATGTTGATGGTGCCGGCATCGTTGCGGCGGGGGAGCTCACCCGCACCGAGGCGCTGCGGCACGCCAGCTCGGTGGGTGCGCCCCGCAGCGTGCTGGCCTTCCTCGAGCGCGCGCCGCTGCGGTATCTCGCGCGCCGCTCGGCCGAGCAGGCGCTGCGCGACGCCCGGCTCGTGCAGGAACTCGCCGGACCCGGGCTCATCGGCGAGGTCGCCTTCGGCGTACGTCTCGGACCGCTGGCCGGCACGTGGCACGTGGACGTGGTGACGCGCGACCGGCCGGGCCTGTTCGCAGCCATCAGCGGTTGCCTCGCGCTTGCGGGGCTCGACGCGCTTGCGGGCGAGGCGTACACCGAGGCGAGCGGGATCGCGCTCGACAGCTTCACGGTGACCTCGGCCACGCTCGCGCCGGTCGGGCCCGCTACGTGGGCCGCCTTCGAGCGGGCGCTCCACGCGTCGCTGCGCGACCCCGCGGGGCTCGACACGCGGCTGGCCGAGCGGCGGCGCCACTACCCGCAGCGCACCGTCGGTCGTACCGACACGAGGATCACGTTCGGCCACCACGGCCCCTTCACCACTGGCGTTCGCGTACGCACCGCGGACCGTGTGGGGCTGCTGCACGACCTCGCGAGGGCCTTCGAGCAGGCGGGGTTCGACATCAGACGGGCGACCGTCACCACCGCGTCGGGCGTGGCGGATGACACCTTCGAGATCACCGACGCGCAGGGGACGCCCCCGCCACCCGGGGAGGTCACCCGAAGGCTCGCACCGCTCGTCAGGATGGCCGCCGGACAGCAGTAGGTAACCTCAAGGGAATCCTGCCGCCAACCCGAGGTCATCCGGACAGCAAGCTGACGAGATCCTCGGCCGACATCGCAGGCGTCGTCTCGATCCGCACTGGTGCAGCACGTCGACCCCGATCTCGGCGAGTTCACCATGACGAGGAGTGCCCGCTTCGACTCGCCTCTCTCTTGCGAGCAGAGGCTTCCGCCCGTCACTCCCCCGGCGCCGCCATAGACCCCTCCGCCAAGAACCGCTCGAACCACTCGGATGCCACTTGCGCCGCCCGCTCCAGCGTCCCCGGCTCTTCGAACAGATGCGTCGCTCCCGGAACCACCTCGAGCTTCTTGTGCAGCGCCGGGATTCGGGTAAGGGCGCCGCGGTTGAACTCGAGCACTTCGTAGTCGCGGCCTCCGACGACGAGCAGGGTGGGCGCCACCAGCCGGTCGAGCGAATCGCCGGCAAGGTCCGGGCGGCCGCCGCGGGAGACCACCGCCTGGACCTCGCTGGGCAGCCGCTCCGCAGCGATGATCGCCGAGGCTGCGCCGGTGCTCGCGCCGAAGTACCCCAGCGGCCAGCCGGCGAACTCCGGCAGCCCGAGCATGAAGGCGGTCGCGTCCATCAGCCGTGCGGCGAGCAACCCGATGTCGAAGCGGTTGGCGTGGACGGCGTCCTCGCTAGGCGTGAGCAGGTCGAACAGCAGCGTGGCGATCCCGCCGGAGGCGCGCAGGCGCTCGGCCACCATCATGTTGCGCGGGCTGCGCCGGCTCGAGCCCGAGCCATGCGCGAAGATCACGAGCGCCCGCGAGCCGAGCGGCACATCCAGGTCCCCCGGAAGCGTCGCGGAACCCGCCTGGATGTCGAGCGTGGCGTTCACGCATCGTGCATGCCCGCCTGGGGTGGAATCGAAACGTATCGCCGATCATGCCCCCGCGAGCAGGTCCTTCACAACCTTCGGGTCCGACAGCGTCGACAGGTCACCGAAAGCCTCCATCTCGCGCTCGCCCGCCGCGATCTTGCGCAGGATCCGGCGCATGATCTTTCCGCTGCGCGTCTTGGGCAGGTCGTGCGCGAACTGGATGTAGTCGGGTTTGGCAATCGGGCCGATCATCTTGCGGACGTGGCCGGCAAGGATCGTTGCGAGGTCATCACTGGCCGTGTAGCCATCCCGCAGCACCACGTAGGCGTGGATACCCTCGCCCTTCACAGGGTGCGGGAAGCCCACCACGGCCGCCTCGCTCACGCTCTCGTGGCTCACCAGCGCGCTTTCGATCTCGGCGGTGCCCATGCGGTGACCGCTCACGTTGATGACGTCGTCCACCCGGCCGAGCAGCCAGAAGTCTCCGTCGGCGTCCACGCGGGCGCCGTCACCGGTGAAGTACCGCCCGGGGAAGCGCTCGAAGTACTGCTCGCGCAGCCGTTTCTTCTCCGGGTCGTTCCATGTGGTGCGCAAGATGCCCGGCCACGGCTTCTTGATGGTGAGATAACCGCCGTCGCCCGGCTCGGCACGGCTACCGTCCTCTTTCACCACTTCGGCCACTATGCCGAAGAACGGCCACGACGCCGAGCCCGGCTTGAGCGGAGTGGCCCCTGGGAACGGTGTGATGATGAAGCCGCCCGTCTCCGTCTGCCAGTAGGTGTCCACGATCGGCGTCTCGTTGCGCCCGATCGTGTCGTGGTACCACTCCCATACCTCGGGGTTGATCGGCTCGCCCACCGTGCCGAGCAGCCGCAAGCTGGAGAGGTCGTAGCGCTGCGGCCAGCCCGCGCCGTGGCGCATGAGCGCGCGGATGGCCGTTGGGGCGGTGTAGAAGATGTTCACTTGGTACTTCTCAACCACAGCCCAGAAGCGCGCGGGGTCAGGGAACGTGGGGATGCCCTCGAACATGAGCGACGTTGCGCCGGCGGCAAGCGGGCCGTAAACGATGTAGCTGTGACCGGTGACCCAGCCGATGTCGGCCGTGCACCAGTAGACATCCTCGTCACGGTAGTCCATGACCGCCTTGAAGCTCATCGCGGTGTAGAGCAGGTAGCCGGCCGTGGTGTGCACCACGCCCTTGGGCTTGCCCGTCGAGCCCGACGTGTACAGGATGAACAGCGGGTCCTCGGCGCCCATCGGCTCGGGCCGGCATGGCTTGCGCACCTCGGGCGCGGTGACCTCCTGGTGCCACCACGTGTCCCGACCCGGCTCCATGTCCACGTCGCCCGCGCCGCGCTTGACCACGATGCAGCTTTCCACGCTCGGGCACTCGAACAGCGCCTCGTCGGCAGCGGCCTTGAGCGGCACCTTGCGGCCGCCGCGGATGCCTTCGTCAGAGGTGACTAGCATCTTGGCGCCGCAGTCCTGGATGCGCTCACGCAAAGCCGCCGAAGAGAAACCGCCGAAGACCACCGAGTGGATCGCGCCGATGCGCGCGCACGCAAGCATCGCGATGGCCAGTTCGGGGATCATCGGCAGGTAGAGGGCCACCCGGTCGCCGCGCTCGATGCCCTTCTTCTTGAGCACGTTGGCGAAACGGCTCACGATGTGGTGGAGCTGCTGGTAGGTGAAGATGCGGGAACTGCCGTCGTCGCCCTCCCAGTTGGGCAGCCCGAGCTCGCGAGCC
>JAJZRZ010000177.1 GCA_021850085.1 Actinomycetes bacterium
TCTGGCGGTTGATGAGCGCGATCGTCGCCGTGTCGGTGATGCTCGCATACTCGATGAACTCGAGCCTGCCCGGCTCGCCGAGCAGACGAAGCGCCTCACGGGCGTTCTGCACGCCGGGCAGCTGTACGAGGAAGGCGTTCTGCCCTTGGCGCTGAACGCTCGCCTCGCTCACGCCGAAGCCGTTCACGCGCTCGACCAGGATGGTCTCCACTCGCTGGAGGACGTCTTCGGTGAGCGGCGCCTGGCCGAGCGGCTCGGCGGTGAGGATCACCGAGAGGCCGCCTTTGATGTCGAGGCCTTGTGTGATCTTGTCGCCCGGAGGCCAGAACTGCCACACGGCGACGGTCGCCAGGACGGCGACCACGAGCAGCGAGACCATGTTTCTCGTCTTGGATTCCATCGGCTCTTTCGCTCTCTCCTAACCTTCACGCCGCTTCGGCGGCCTTCTACAGCAAACGGGTCCCGTTGATGACGAGACTGAACGTCGCATCGAGGACGCCCGCGGCCTTCCTGCAGATCTGCATCCGGGACAGGAATATCTCGAAGTATTCCATCACCTGACTCACCCCGGTGTCGATATCGATCTCAAGGGTGATGACCCGGCTGTCGGAGTCGACGCGCAGGAACGACCGCTTGGCAGCGTAGTTGACCCGGTCGTGTATGTCGAACTGCAGCGGCTCAACCCTGACCCGCGTGTGATGCACGTCGGCTTTGTCCGCCATGATGACCGCAGCCGCCACGGGGGTGGCGGGCACACCGGTCTCTTCCTCGTGATTGCCCAGCGCGTTCATCAAGATCGCGAGCTCCCGCGCATCGATGCCGTGCCTCATCAGCACGTCTTTTGCCAGCAGCGCGGCGGTGACGCCGTGAGACTCGCGCGAGATGCAGTTGCCGATGTCGTGCATGAAGCCCGCCATCGATGCCAGCTCCGCGTCGCGATCCGTATGGCCGAGGCGCCTCATTATGTTGCCCGCGATGCTGGCGGTGAGGTTGGCGTGCCGAAGGCCGTGTTCGGTGTAGCCGAGCGTGCCGAGATACGCGTTGCCCATCTCCAGGAAGGCGATGACAGCCTGATCGCTTTGGATGTCGTCAAGCGTGACGAGGCCCTGCGCGTCGGGCATCGTCGACCTAGGCCTCGAGCCTGCGCGCGATCGCGGCACGGTCGAACTCGACCACCACGCCCGTGCTCACTTCGACAGCGACGCGACCGTCGTCGATCGAAGCGATGGTCCCGTACACGCCACCTATCGTGACTATCCGGTCCCCCACCTGCAACGACGCCATGAGCGCCTGATGCTCTTTCTGGCGTTTCTGCTGGGGACGGATCATGATCAGGTAGAACGCGACGCCGATGATCGCCAACGACAGCAACTGACCGTACTGGTCCACGACCGGACACCTCCGGATGAAGGGGACATGACAAGCGCGCGGACGCCGATGGCCCGCGCGTACCATGGAATCATACCACCACCGCACGGCACCAGAGCGCTCACGGCAGGCGTCCGCGAGATGCGCGGAAGGCTCAGTAGTCGTCCGCCCCGGGACCGGTGCGCCACTCGGCCAGAAACGCCGCGAACGTGCCCGCCTCGATGGCCAGCCGCGCCCGCCTCGCAAGATCGAGCAGCAGGTGGAGGTTGTGGATCGACAGCAGCGTGGATCCCAGCATCTCCTTGCTTGAGACCAAGTGACGGAGGTAGGCCCTGGTGTAGGTGGTGCACACCGGGCACGAACAGCCGGGGTCGAGCGGGCCGAGGTCGCGGGCGTACTTCGCATTGCGCAGGTTCATCCGCCCCTCCGAGGAGAAGGCGGTCCCCATACGCGCGGTCCGGGTGGGCAGGACGCAGTCGAACAGGTCCACGCCGAGGCCGATGGCTTCGAGCATGGTGGTGGGATTGCCCACGCCCATCAGGTAGCGGGGCCGGTCGCCCGGAAGAGCATCTGTCACCGGCGCGAGGCTTTCGAGCATGAGGTCGTGCGGCTCACCGACCGAGTAGCCGCCGATGCCGTAGCCGGGGAAGTCAAGCTCCACGAGGCGAGCTACGCTCTGCGCCCTCAGGTCGGGGAACACCCCGCCCTGCACGATGCCGAAGAGCGCCTGGTCCCCCCTCGTGTGCGCGGCTTTGCAGCGGACCGCCCACTCGGCCGAGCGGCGCACGGCCTCGGCGACGAAGGACCTCTCGGCCGGATAAGGCGGGCACTGGTCGAGCTGCATGATGATGTCCGCACCGAGCGCCTCCTGGACCACCATGTTGTCCTCAGGCGTCCAGAAGTGCTTCGTTCCATCGAGGATCGAGCGGAACGCCACGCCGTCGTCGGTGAGGTCCACCGTCTCGGCCAGGCTGAACACCTGGAAGCCACCCGAGTCGGTGAGGATCGGGCGGTCCCATCCCATGAAGCGGTGTAGACCCCCTGCCTCAGCCACGACTTCGGCTCCCGGGCGCAGGAAAAGGTGGTAGGTGTTGGCAAGCACGATGTGCGCACCGATATCACGGAGCTGATCGGCCGTCACGCCCTTGACCGTGGCACGCGTGCCCACCGGCATGAACAGCGGCGTCGGGACGACCCCGTGGGGCGTGGCGAAAAGGCCGGCGCGCGCCGCGGTGGTCCGGTCCGTCGCCGAGATGGTGAACGTGAAGGGATGCATGCGCAGATTCTAGCAGCCCGCGCGGTGTATGCTCTTGCCGGACGAAACGCGGATGCGATGCCCGCCACCGCATCACCCATGCGTCTCGCGATGCGAACCTCCTGCGCCGCACGAGCGTCTTACGGGAGTGACGGATGGCCCAAGGACCGTTGAGCGACCAAGAGATCGTAGCCGCCGCCGCGGCCGGATTCTTGCTGGCGGTTGCAACCTATTACTTGTTGCAGGTCAGTAGGCGTGTTCTCTCGTGGAGAGTGTTCTTCAGCATCACGGAAACCATGCTGCTGTTTCTGGCGGCGTCCTTGCGCATAACCGCCACCGACAATCTGATCGACCTCGGTATGCTGCCGGCGCTATCCGGGAGGCTATGGGACTCCTCCACGATTCTGCGCGACAGTGGTCCGGTCGGCGGCCTGATTGGATCGCTTACCGGCTATCGAGCCAGACCCAATCTGCTCGAGCTTCTGGTTTATGGCGCCTACTGGGCCGGCATCTGGTGGTTTCTCCTCTCCGATCAGCCAAGGACCAAGACGGCATGAGCTCGCAGGCGCCCATATATGCCGCCAGCCTGGACTTCAAACTACAGCGTGTGGGCGACTGGCTGGCGCGCAATCAGACCATCATTCGCCGCGGCCAATGGGTCGTCGTCGCAGTCTACGCGACACTCGTGGCGGTGCCGGCGTTTCTACCCGTACCGGTGGGCGCGGCGCATATATGGACCAGCCTCACCCTGTTCGCGCAATTTGTCTTCTGGGGCATATGGTGGCCCTTCGTCATTCTCAGCATGGCGCTGGTCGGCCGCTTGTGGTGCGGGCTCTTTTGCCCCGAAGGCACGTTGACCGAAGCGGCCAGCGCCCATAGCCGCGGCCACGCAATCCCC
>JAJZRZ010000178.1 GCA_021850085.1 Actinomycetes bacterium
TGCCCTTGAGCATGTCGGAGATCGACTTCAGCGGCCGGTTGCCCGGGCCGGTGACCGGACGACCGCGGCGGCCGTTGTCGAACAGCGCGTCGACGGCCTCCTGGAGCATCCGCTTCTCGTTGTTGACGATGATCTCCGGCGCGCCCAGGTCGAGCAGCCGCTTGAGGCGGTTGTTCCGGTTGATCACGCGGCGGTACAGGTCGTTCAGGTCGGAGGTGGCGAAGCGGCCACCGTCGAGCTGGACCATCGGACGCAGGTCCGGCGGGATGACCGGTACGGCCTCGAGAATCATCCACTCGGGACGGTTGCTCGAGTGCAGGAAGGCCGACACGACCTTCAGGCGCTTGATGGCCTTCTGCTTCTTCTGGCCCTTGCCCTCGTCGATCTGCACCTTGAGCTCGGTCGCGAGCGCCTCCATGTCGATGCGCTTGAGAAGGTCCTGGATCGCCTCGGCGCCCATGCCGCCGCGGAAGTAGTCGCCGTAGCGCAGCTTCATCTCGCGGTAGAGCGTCTCGTCGCTGACGAGGTCCTTCACGACGAGCTTCTGGAAGCGGTCGAACGCCTCGCGCAGCAGGTCGCGCCTCTCCTCGAGCTCCTCCTCAAGATCGCGGACGTCGCGCTTGGCCTCGGCCTCGAGCTTCTTGATGCGGTCGGCGGGATCGACCTCCTCGTCGAAGGACTCGCCCTCCTGCGGCTCCAGTTCGCCTTTGGCCACCGCGATCAGCCGATCGCGCTCGGTCTCGATCTGGGACCTCTCCTCGGCCACATCGGCCTCCAGGGCCTGCACGTCGGCTTCGAGCTCGTCGCGCAGCATCGCGAGGTCCGCCTCGCGGTCCTCCTCGTTGACCGAGGTGATGATGGAGGACGCGAAGTAGAGCACCTTCTCCAGATCGCGCGGAGCGATATCGAGCAGGTAGCCCATGCGCGAGGGCACGCCCTTGAAGTACCAGATATGGCTGACCGGGGCGGCGAGTTCGATATGGCCCATTCGCTCGCGGCGAACCTTGGCACGCGTGACCTCCACGCCGCAGCGCTCGCAGATGATGCCCTTGAAGCGGACGCGCTTGTACTTGCCGCAGTAGCACTCCCAGTCCTTGGTGGGACCGAAGATCTTCTCGCAGAACAGCCCGTCCTTTTCCGGCTTCAGCGTCCGGTAGTTGATCGTCTCGGGCTTCTTCACTTCACCGCGCGACCACTGGCGGATCTGCTCTGAGCTCGCGAGGCCGATGCGCAGCCTATCGAAGTTGTTGACGTCGACGTCGAGCAACGTTATTCCTCCATCCGGTCGGCGCCTCGAGGCGCCCGCCGTGTCGTCCTTCTCCGGGCCCTACTCCTCGCCGATGCCGGCGGTCATCTCTCGTTCATCGCCGAACTCCAGGGACAGGTCGATGCCGGACGTGTCGAGGTCCTCGAGGGACTCCTCGTCCGCATCCCTGGAGACCGCGACGCGCGACGCGCCCATGCCGGTGAGGTCCAGGCCCAGCTCCTCGGCGGTACGGAACACGTCCTCCTCGTCTTCCTTGAGTTCGATCTCTTCGCCGGTCTCGGACATGATCTCCACGTCCAGGCAAAGCGACTGCATCTCCTTCACCAAGACCTTGAAGCTCTCTGGGATGCCCGGCTCGGGGATGTTCTCGCCCTTGACGATCGCCTCGTACGCTTTCACGCGGCCAAGCACATCGTCCGACTTGATCGTGAGGATCTCTTGGAGCACGTAGGCGGCGCCATACGCGTACAGCGCCCACACCTCCATCTCGCCGAAACGCTGACCGCCGAACTGCGCCTTACCGCCGAGCGGCTGCTGCGTGATAAGCGAGTACGGACCGGTCGACCGCGCGTGGATCTTGTCGTCGACCAGGTGGAGCAGCTTGAGGATGTAGATCATGCCCACCGTGACAGGCTCGCGGAATGGTTCCCCGGTGCGGCCGTCGAACAGCACAGCCTTGCCCTGCTCGTTGATGTGGGGGATCACCGAATCCATCATCTTCTTGCCGTACCGCCGCTCGGCTTGGAGGCGGACGTTCCTCGCGGCCTTGACGAGGGTTTCGGAGATCTCGTCCTCCCTGGCGCCGTCGAACACCGGCGTCGCCACGTGGATCGGCCCCAAGACCGGCTCCTTCTGCTGCTTCTCGTCGCTCCAGCCCACGTGCGCAGCCCAGCCGAGGTGCGTCTCGAGCAGCTGACCGATGTTCATACGCGAAGGCACGCCGAGCGGGTTCAAGATGATGTCGACCGACGTACCGTCGGCGAGGAAAGGCATGTCCTCTACCGGCAGTATCTTGGAGATGACGCCCTTGTTGCCGTGACGCCCGGCCAGCTTGTCGCCCTCTTGGATCTTACGCTTCTGCGCGACGTAGACCCGTACGAGCTCATCCACGCCGGGGTTCAGGTCATCGCCGTTGTCGCGACTCATCTTGTGGACCGCGATGACACGTCCGGTCTCACCGTGCGGGATCTTGAGCGAGGTGTCGCGGACCTCGCGTGCCTTCTCGCCGAAGATGGCGCGCAACAACCGCTCCTCGGCCGTCAGCTCGGTCTCGCCCTTCGGGGTGACCTTGCCCACCAGCACGTCGCCGGGGAACACCTCGGCACCGATGCGGATGATGCCATCCTCGTCAAGATGCGCAAGGATGTCCTCGCCCACGTTAGGGATCTCGCGGGTGATCTCTTCCGGCCCAAGCTTCGTGTCTCGCGCCTCCACCTCGTACTCCTCGATATGGATCGAGGTGAGCAAGTCGTCGCGGACCACGCGCTCCGAGAGGATGATCGCGTCCTCGTAGTTGTAACCTTCCCACGGCATGAACGCCACCAGCAGGTTCTGGCCGAGCGCAAGATCACCCGACTCCGTGGACGGTCCGTCGGCGAGGACCTGACCCTCGGCGACCTCGTGGCCCACCTCCACGAGCGGCTTATGGTTGATACAGGTGCCCTGGTTCGAGCGCTGGAACTTCGGCAGCGCGTAAACGGTGGCGCCTTCTTTGCCGGTCACCTCGATCGAGGTGCTGTCCACACGCATGACCGTGCCGGCGAAGCGGGCGACGACGATCTCCCCCGTGTCCACCGCCGCGCGGTGCTCCATGCCCGTGCCGATCAGCGGTGCAGCGGGCGTGAGCAGCGGAACCGCCTGGCGCTGCATGTTCGAACCCATGAGCGCGCGGTTCGCGTCGTCATGCTCGAGGAACGGTATGAGAGCCGTGGCCACGGAGACGATCTGCCGCGGGCTCACGTCCATATAGTCGACCTCTTCAGGCGCGGCATCGATCGGCTCGCCACCCTTGATGATGCACAGCACCTTCTCGTGCAGGAACTTGCCGGTCTTGGGGTCGAGCGGCTCGCCGGCCTGGGCGATGACGAACTGCTCATCCTTCTCGGCGGTGAGGTAGTGGATCTCGTCGGTGACCTTGCCCTTCACGACCTTGCGGTACGGCGTCTCGATGAAGCCGTATTCGTTGATGCGTGCAAACGTCGCGAGCGAGCCGATCAGCCCGATGTTGGGACCTTCGGGCGTCTCGATCGGG
>JAJZRZ010000009.1 GCA_021850085.1 Actinomycetes bacterium
CCCCACACGCGGGCTCCGAAACCGACCGCCTCCGAGCCTGCGCCCGCGCTACGCAGCAGCCCCTCCACGCGGCGCAGCATCTCGTCGGCCGCACGGCGCGTGAACGTGAGCAGCAGGATCCGGCCCGCAGGAACGCCCGAGGCCACGAGGTGCGCGACTCGGTGGGCAAGGGTCGCGGTCTTGCCGGCGCCGGCGCCGGCGACCACGAGCAGGGGGCCGGAGCCGTGTGACGCGGCCACCCGCTGGGCGGGATTGAGCTCCCGCAGGATGGATTCCGACAGCTTCTCGAGTGGCTGTGGGTGCCTGGGTCCGTGCGTGCGCGCGGGCATGAAGCGGGCCTCTCGTCGGTGCGGTTCGCCGCTTGGATGCTAGCACCGATCGTTCCAGAAAGCGAACAGGTGTTCGTATCTAGCTGAGAGGTATGCCGTGTCGCTTCGCGTACTGCTGCACCGCGTACACGTGCTGGTCCTTCGCGTCAGCATCCAGGAAGGACGCATCGAATGAGGCCTCAGCGAGGCGTGCCAGTTCATGTGGTCCGAGGTGCAGGGCCTCGGCGGCGGCCACGTAGTTGTCCGTGAGGTAGCCGCCGAAGTACGCCGGGTCGTCCGAGTTGATCGTGACGGTGAGGCCGGCGTCCATCATCTGTTTGAGCGGGTGCGCTGCCAAGGACCGTACGACACGGAGTCGAACGTTCGACAGCGGGCACACCGTAAGCGGGACGCGGTCTCGCGCCAGGCGCTTCACCAGCACCGGATCCTCAAGGCACCGGATGCCGTGGTCGATACGCTCGGCGCCCAGGATGTCCAGCGCACCGGTGATGTACGATGGAGGGCCCTCCTCGCCGGCATGCGCCACCACCCGATAGCCCATCATGCGAGCCGTCTCGAAGACCTCGGCGAACTTCTCCGGCGGGTGGCCCAGCTCGGCTGAGTCCAGACCGACCCCTGCGATATGTCGCCCGTAACGATGCGCGTGTTCGAGGGTGTGCAACGCGCTGTCCGCCGGCCGGTCGCGCAGCAGCGCGAGGATCAGCCGCGACGTTATACCGAACCGCTCCTCGCCGTCCTCGAGTGCGCGCAGGATGCCCGTCACCACCGTGCCGAAGCGGACCCCCCGCTCCGTGTGCGTCTGCGGGTCGAAGAACGGCTCGACATGACAGATGTTCTCTTGAGCGGCGCGCATCAGGTATGCCCAAGTGAGATCGTAGAAGTCATCCTCGGTCACGAGTGCGGCGCATCCGGCATAGTACAGGTCGAGGAACGACTGCAGGTCGGAGAACTCGTACGCTGCGAGCGCCTGGTCGACGTTCTGGTAGGGCAGGTCGATGCCGTTGCGGCGAGCCAGCCGCAGCATCATCTCGGGCTCCAAAGTGCCCTCGAGGTGCAGGTGGAGCTCGGCCTTTGGCAGGCCGAGCGCGAAAGGACGAATGTCGTGGACCACTGTTCCCCCGATTCATCGTACGCGAGGCCTCGTCCCCACGATTATGCATGACGCCAGACAATCTCATGCATCAAGACTTGCAGGACCGCGTGGAAGGGCCGCCCGATTCGGGAAGTTACCAGCAGAAAGCCCGAGCTGGAGGCACCCATGGCGAGAAGCGATGCACCCCGTGACGTCATCCGCACGTACATGGCCACCTACGGGCTGTTCACGCTCGCCACGTCGCTCATATGGGCGGTCAACACGCTGTTCCTGCTCGATGCCGGTCTCGATATCTTCACGGTGATGGTGGTGAACTCGGCATTCACCATCGGGCAGCTCGTCTTCGAGATCCCGACAGGCGTTGTGGCGGACACGATCGGAAGGAAGGTCTCCTTCCTTCTCGGCATCGCATCTCTTGCGGTCGCGACGCTGCTGTACGTGATGGCGGCCGAGCTGGAGCTGGGCATCCCGATGTTCATCGGCGCATCGCTGCTGCTCGGGTTCGGGTTCACCTGCCAGACCGGGGCGCTTGAAGCATGGGTCGTGGACGCCCTCGCGTTCACTGGGTACAAAGGTGCGATGGACGGAGTGTTCGCCCAGGGCCAGATCGTCTTCGGGATCGCGACGCTGCTGGGAACGGTCGGAGGCGGTCTTCTCGGGCAGGCCGATCTCGCGCTGCCCTACTACGTCCGCAGCGCCGTGCTGGGAGCGGCGTTCGTGCTCGTCGTCTTCACGATGAAGGATCTGGGATTCGAATCGCGGCCGTTGCACATGCGGCGACTCGGACAGGAGACCCGGTCGATCCTGATGGCCGGCACCAGGTACGGCTGGCGGAACCCCGTGGTGAGGCCGATGATGTTCGCCGCGCTGGTGCAGGGTGCGTTCTTCATCTTCGGCTTCTATTCCTGGCAGCGGTACTTCCTCGACTTGCTCGCTCGTGAGCTCGTGTGGGTCAACGGAGTGGTGACCGCGGCGTTCGCGGGAGCGGGCATTCTTGGAAACATGCTGGTCGGCCGAGCTTCTGACAATGGCCGAAAAGCGGTCACGGTGCTCGTGGCCACATCCTTGGCGCAGCCGGTGCTGGTGGTTGCCATCGGCCTGGTGGGGATGCTCGTGCCGGAGGGATCCTACGGTCTTTGGCCGTTCCTGCTCGTGGCCGGCATGTATGTCGTGTTCGGCCTGCTCGACGGGATCCAGTTCCCCGTGCGTCAGGCGTACCTGAATCGGCACATCCCATCGGCACAGCGGGCCACGGTGCTCTCGCTCGACGCGTTTTTCAGTGAGGGCGGCGCGTCGGCGGGACAGCTGGGGTTCGGATGGATATCGCGCGCGGTGTCGATCCCGGTCGCATGGGTCATCAGCGGCGTGCTGCTGCTGGTCGCCGCTCCTTTGTACCGCGCGGCAGGTGCACGTGATGGCGCAGTCGAGCGGGAGCGCGCAAGCGAGTGAGTACGTGGTGCCCGGGGCGGGAATCGAACCCGCACGACCTTTCGGCCATCGGTTTTTGAGACCGACGCGTCTGCCAGTTCCGCCACCCGGGCGCATGCTCAGTGCCGAACCATAGTAGCGGCTTGCGGGAGCGTGCGCGAGAGGTTGTGTGATGCGCCGAGAACAGCTAGAGCAGGAAGTCGACCGTGGAGAGCCATTCGAGGCTGGACATCACCGACCACAGGTTCAGCATGGTGAACACGGCCACGAGCAGAAGCAGCGCAGCGCTGACGCCCAGACGGACACCGATGCGCTGTAGCGCCTCCGGGGTCTGCTGCGAGAGGGATTCGACGCCGGGGGTGTGATTGATCGCACCGGACTCGCGGATGCCCAGCACCGCGAGTCCCACGCTCGAGATAGCCGATACAGCCGTGAAGGCCACCCACACCATGTTGACGGTTCTAGCGAGGTCCGTGTTCCGCGTGATGACCGAGCCGAGGAACATGCTGCCGACGATGTACACGAGCGGCAGTAGCGTTGCGAGCTGCGTATAATCCACGATTCGTTGCCCGTGTCCGATAACCGAGGCGACCGCCGAGGGTGAGACCTGTTCGCCAGTGGCAACGGCGCGGTGGCCTTTCGAGAAGCTTGCACTAACGCGCAACGCGCTTGCGACGAAGGTGAAGCTCGCAACGAGGTAGACCGAGGCGAACGCAATGTAGGCGTAAATATACGTTTCGGACGCGCCGAATGACATGCAGACCCTCCCCGGTACCTCCGCTCGTCCAGATGATACCTGAAAACTGGCGGACGCGTCCGCGCAACATGACGAAAGCAAAGCGCCAACGAAGCGCGATGCGCTTGGGCTGCTGAAGCGCGATAATCCTCCACATGGGTGCAGCTGAGAGCATAGTGGACCGCCTTCCTGACGCGGCCGCGAAGCACGTCCGCAACGTCGCGCAGAACCTGCAGCTCGCTGCGGACCTCGGCTATGGTGACGTCGCCCTGCTCGTACCCGACAGCGAAGGGAGCTTGGCGATCGTGGCCGATGCCCGGCCGATGACGGCGGCCGCCGCCGTGCCGGTCTCGAGGGTCGGCGAGACGGTGGGGCGGGACGAGGAGCCTGAGGCATACGACGCCCTTCACGGCGGTCTCACCGCCTGCGGGTCCCGCCGCCGAACGCGCCGCGGTATCGCGTTCACGTCCACCGCCTACCCTGTCGGGCCAGAGTCGCGCCCCTACGCCGTGGTCGTGAGGCACCTCGGGCAGGGCGTCGCTGAGGCCCCCGGGAAGATGGAGGTCGCCTTCATGCGGCTTGCGGCGCTTGTCCTGGAGAGGCTGCGGCAGGGGCCGATCCTCGACCTCGACACCGAGGAGCCGTACGCCACCACCCGTCTTGCGGGCGACGGGGTGATCGAGGTCACGGCTGACGGCACGGTCTCCTACGCAAGCCCGAACGCGGTGAACATCATGCGCCTCGCCGGTGCAGAAGGCGCCCCGGGCGGCGCCCCCGCCTCGGCGCTCCCCGGCGGCGCCACGGCTGTCGCCCCCGTCCTCGGCAGCGCGTCCGCTCGCGAGGTCACCCTGGAGGTGGCGGGCAGATCGCTCCGGTATCGTACGATCGCCCTCTCCGTGGGCGCGCTCGTGCTGGTGGAGGACGTCACAGAGGCCCGCCGCCGCGAGCAGGAACTGCGGGTGAAGGAGGCGACGATCCGCGAAGTGCACCACCGGGTGAAGAACAACCTGCAGACGATCGCCTCGCTGCTGCGCATCCAGGCGCGGCGAGCCACGAGCGAGGAAGCGGCGCACGCGCTCAGGGAGGCGGTGGAGCGAGTCTCGTCGATGGCGGTCGTGCACGAGATGCTCGCGGAGTCCACCGAGGAGTCGGTGGACCTGGCGGCGGCGGTGCGCACAGTCGTGGACATGGTCGTGCGGGGGCTTGCCGGTGACGACGCCAAGATCGGGTTGCGGGTGGAGGGCGACACTGGACTGGTCCCCGCACCGATTGCGACGTCGCTCGCTCTGGTGGCCGCCGAGCTCGTTCACAACGCCATCGAGCACGGCATCGGGTCCCGACACACCGGTTCGGTCACGGTTGCGATGCACAGGACCCTGGGCGAGGTCGCGCTCTTGGTCCGGGATGACGGCCGCGGCCTGCCGCCCGGATTCTCCCCGGATTCATCGTCCAACCTCGGCCTGGCCATCGTCCGGACCATCGTCGAGGACGACCTGCGCGGTACCCTGTCCTTCGGCACAGGCGCGGGCACGCTGGTCTCCGTCCGCGTCCCGATAACGAGCTGAGGAGCAACCAGACGTGCGCGTTTTGATCGCCGAAGACGAAGCCCTGATACGGATGGACCTGCGGGAGATGCTCGCCGAGGAGGGCCACGAGGTCGTCGGCGAAGCGCGGGACGGTGCCGAGGCTATCGCTCTTGCGCGCGAAGTCCTTCCCGACATCGTGTTCATGGACGTGAAGATGCCCGTGACCGGTGGGCTCGAGGCCGCGCGGACCATCGCCGAGGAGAAGATCGCCCCGGTGGTGATGGTCACCGCGTTCTCGCAGCAGGCCTACGTGGACGAGGCGACTGCGGCGGGAGCGATGGCGTATCTGGTCAAGCCGTTCCAGAAGCGCGACATCCTGCCAGCCATGACGGTCGCCGTTTCGCGATTCGCGGAGGCTCGCGCCCTCGAGGCCGAGGTGCACGATCTCACCGGCCGCTTGGAGACACGAAAGACGCTTGACCGCGCCAAAGGAGTGCTCATGGGCAAAGGTCTGTCCGAGCCGGAGGCGTTTCGGCGTCTTCAGAAGCTTGCGATGGACCGCCGGATGTCGCTTCGGCAGGTCGCCGAAGCGGTGGTGCTCGCAGCTGAGGCGGAGGAGTGAGCCGCCGCCGGCCTTGTTTCCGCCTATCACACTGTCAACGGATGCCTGTCAACGGATGCCTGTCCACGGGACATGGAACCTGCTAGAATTCCTCCACGGCTCAACGGCGAGCCGTAACCGAAGAAGCGAGCAATGACGCTCACGCGGACCGAACAGGGTCCGGGTGGGCGTTCTGGTTTTTCGGGCACGAGAGAGGCGGCAACGGGTATGCGGGAGTTCGCGGTCTTCTGGGGTTGCACGATCCCGGCGAGGTTCCCCTTCCTAGAGAAGGCGACGCGGCTGGTCTTCCAGGACCTCGGCGCGACGGTTCACGAGCTGTCCGGTCACACGTGCTGCCCCGAGGGGACACTCGTGAAGGCGAACAACGAAGACGCCTTCCACATCGCCGCCGCGCGGAATCTCGCGATCGTGGAGCTAGCCGGCCTCGGCGTGGTGACGCCCTGCAACGGCTGCTACTCGACGTTCAGGGAGGCCTCCAGCCACCTGCGCAGCGACTGGCGCGCTCGTGAAACGATCAACGAGCGTCTCACCTCGGAGGGATTGCGCTACGACGGTGCCCTCGACGTCGTGCACTTCGCCGAGTGGCTGGCCGATACCGTCGGGGTCGGCTTGCTCGGCGCGAAGGTGACCAAGCCGCTGTGGGGCATGAAGGTGGCCGTGCACTACGGCTGCCACCTGCTCCGCCCGCAGCCGGCCGTGCGCTGGGACGACCCACTCCAGCCCACGAAGGTCGAAGAGCTTGTGGCGGCCCTCGGCGCGAAGGTCGTGGACTACACCACCAAGATGCAGTGCTGCGGCGGGGCGCTCGACCGCGTGGGAGAGCGTGAGGGCTCGCTCGCGTTCGCACGGCGCAAGCTCCACGACCTGCAGAACGAGGGCGTCGACGCGCTCGTGGTGGTGTGCCCGAGCTGCTTCCAGCAGTTCGACCTCAACCAGGCGGCGCTGCAGCGAGCCAACGAGGACGTGCACGTGCCCGTCTTCTACCTCTCGGAGCTGATCGCCCTTTCGATGGGTCATGCGCCCGAGGAGATGGGCCTCGACATGCACCGCGTGCCGGTGGACTCGTTCCTCGAGAAGTGGGAGGCGCGCGCCGAGGACCGGAAGCATCTGGCGGAGCATTTCAATGTGCAGCTGCTCGTGAAGTGCGAGTCGTGCCAGGCGTGCAAGGACGACTGCCCGGTGTGCAAGGTGGACCCGGCCTTCCAGCCCACCGAGATCATCGAGGCTCTGCTCGCCGGCCGGCTCGACGAAGTCGTGGCCGATGGGCAGCTGTGGAAGTGCCTCGAGTGCTACACGTGCCAGGAGATGTGCCATAGCCGCATCGGCATGGCCGACGTCTTCCGTCAGCTCAAGGAGCTCGCGATGGCTTCCGGCGCCGGCCCTGAGTCGGTGAGCGCCGCCTACGCCGAGTTCCTCAAGACGGGCGCGCTCGGCAAGCCCCGCGAGAGCGCACGCAAGAAGCTCGGCCTCGGCCCGCTTCCCGAAGGCGGCGGCAACGCCGTTGCCCGCCTGTTGTCGACCGGGCCGTGCGAGGCGGACGCGATGCCTGCCCCGCAACCAGTGGACAAGGAGTGATCTGAGATGCCGTACGACCTGAACCGCTACGACGGGTTCGCTCCCGCCAACTTCCGCGAGGAGTCACCCTTCAAGATCCACGGCGGGTGCGGCCTCATGGGCATCTGCGATGAGAGCGGCGCGCTGATGAGCGGCGAGGTGCCGATCCTCGCGATGGCCGTGCAGCGCGACCGCGGCAACGGTCTCGGCGGCGGGTTCGCTGGCTACGGCATCTACCCCGCGTTCCCCGACCATTTCTGCTTCCACATGATGTACCACGACCTCCGCGCCAAGGAGGAGGCCGAGGCGATCCTCGACCGGCACTTCCTGATCGAGGTGGCCGAGCCGATGCCCACGCGGCCTGTCAAAGGCATCACCGGCGCTCCGCTGCTGTGGCGCTACTTCATGACCCCCCACACGCACATGCTCGAAGAGCGCGATGTCTCGGCTGAGGACTACGTCGTGGGCGTGGTCATGCTCGTGAACTCGCGCGTGGACGGCGCTTTCGTGGCCTCCTCCGGCAAGAACATGGGCGCCTTCAAGGGTGTGGGCTACCCAGAGGAGATCGGCCACTACTTCCGTCTGGAGGAGTACGAGGGTCACACCTGGGTCGGCCACAACCGCTTCCCCACGAACACGCCCGGCTGGTGGGGTGGCGCGCATCCCTTCACGCTGCTCGACTGGTCGATCGTCCACAACGGCGAGATATCGAGTTACGGCATCAACAGCCGCTACCTCGAGCAGTTCGGCTACACGTGCTCGCTCGGCACGGACACCGAGGTGGCCGCGTACCTGTTCGACCTGCTGCTACGCCGCCACAAGCTGCCCGTGGAACTCGCCTGCAAGGCGCTCGCCGCGCCGCTGTGGGACGAGATCGACCGCATGCCGGCGGACGCCGCCGCCCTCATGCGCTCGCTTCGCGCGGTGTACGGCCCGGGAATGCTCAACGGCCCCTTCGCCATCGTGCTCGGCTTCAATGGCGGCATGGTGGCGCTGAATGATCGCATCAAGCTCCGCCCGCTCGTGGCCGCCCGCAGCGGCGCCGTGATAATGGTGGCCTCCGAGGAGAGCGCCATCCGCACCGTGCTTCCCGCGCCCGACGAGGTGTGGACGCCGAAGGCCGGCGAGCCGGTCATCGCTCGGGTCGCGGGGATGGAGCCACCCTTTCACAGTCAGCTTCACGCGTCGCCTGCTGAGATCTCATGCGCGATGACCGCCGTCGAGGCCGCGTGTCATGCCGAGGAGGTCGTCGCCTGATATGCAGCAGTCCTTCGTCCAGCCCGAGTTCCGGGTCAAGATCGACTACGACAAGTGCCACAAGTGCGGCCGCTGCGTGCAGCAGTGCGGCTGGGGTGTGTACGACTTCAACGAGCGCCCCGTCCCGCACGACGAGAAGTGCCGCGCCTGCCACCGCTGCGTGACGTTCTGTCCCGCGCACTGCATCACCATCGAGAAGAACACGCTCGCCTTCCGGGACAACGACAACTGGTCGACCGACGCGCGCAAGGCGGTATGGAAGCAGGCCGAGACCGGCGGCGTGCTGCTCACCTCGATGGGCAATCCGAAGCCCTACGAGCGCATCTTCGACAAGCTCCTGCTCGACGCGTGTCAGGTCACCAACCCGTCCATCGACCCGCTCCGCGAGCCGATGGAGCTGCGGACCTACCTCGGCAGGAAGCCCGACAACGTGGAGATCGTTCCCGACGGCAACGGCGGCTTCAAGCTTGCCGAGGGCGCCGGCGTGCACCACAACATCAAGCTCGACACACCCATCATCTTCTCTCCGATGAGCTACGGCTCGGTGTCTTTGAACGTCCACCGTTCGCTTGCGATGGCTGCCGAGCGCTGCGGCATCCTGATGAACACCGGTGAGGGCGGCCTGCACGAGGACCTCTACCCGTACCAGGACAACGTGATCGTCCAGGTGGCCTCGGGCCGCTTCGGCGTGTCCCCCGAGTACCTGCAGCGCGGCGCGGCCATCGAGATCAAGATCGGCCAGGGTGCCAAACCGGGCATCGGCGGGCACCTGCCGGGCGAGAAGATCGACCGCGAGGTCTCGGCCACGCGCATGATCCCGCAGGGTTCCGACGCCATCTCTCCGGCACCGCACCACGACATCTACTCCATCGAAGACCTGCGCCAACTCATCTACGCGCTCAAGGAGGCAAGCGGTTACAAGCCGGTCGGCGTGAAGATCGCGGCCGTGCACAACGTGGCCGCCATCGCGAGCGGCATCGTCCGCGCCGGCGCGGACTACGTGTATCTCGATGGCTTTCGAGGCGGCACCGGTGCGGCGCCCGCCGTGATCCGCGACCATATCGGCATCCCGATCGAGATCGCGATCGCCGTGGTGGACCAGCGCCTGCGCGAGGAGGGCATCCGCAACCAGGCGTCGATCATCGCGGCGGGTTCGATCCGATCATCGGCAGATGCGGCCAAAGCCATCGCGCTCGGCGCGGACGTGGTCGCCATCGGCACGGCTGCCCTGCTCGCGCTCGGCTGCCACCTGTGCCAGAGCTGCCACACCGGCAAGTGTTCGTGGGGCATCACCACGCAGAAGCCGGAGCTCACGCGCCGCATCGACCCGGAATGGGGTGCCGAGCGGCTCACCAACCTGGTGCACGCGTGGAGCCACGAGCTACAGGAGATCCTCGGCGCGCTCGGCGTGAACGCCGTGGAGAGCCTGCGCGGCAGCCGAGAGCGCCTGCGCGCGGTCGGGCTCGACGAGCAGACGTGCCGCATCCTCGGCGTCAAGCCGGCCGGGCTGTAAAGGAGGGACGAAAGCATGAAGCCAGCAAGTATCGCCCCGCCCGCCGGCGTGATCGAGGGTTACCGCTATGTGGCGCCTGCGGTGGAGTGTGACGGCGCGACCGTGCGCATGGACGCGCAGGGCGTGTACTTCCAGCAGCTCAACGATGCCGTGCGCGAGGAGATCGCATCCGGCGCGAAGCTGATCAGGCTCAGCAACGTGAACGGCCAGCGCTACATCGGCACAGGTCTTCGCGTGTCGGGCGTGAAGATCGAGGTGGAGGGCACCGCGGGCAACGACCTCGCGATGTTCTCGGACGGCATCGAGATCGAGGTGTTCGGCAACGGGCAAGACGGCGTGGGCAACACGATGAGCAGCGGGCGCATCGTCGTGCACGGCGATGCCGGCGACGTGCTCGGCTACGGCATGCGCGGCGGCAGCGTTTACATCAGAGGCGACGTGGGTTATCGCGTGGGCATCCACATGAAGGCATTCGAGAAGCTCGTGCCGGTGCTCGTGTGCGGCGGCAAGGCGCGCGACTTCTTCGGCGAGTATATGGCGGGCGGGATGCTCGTGTTGCTCGGCATCAACGCTCGTGATGACAGCCAGCCGATCGCCGGGGGCTTCCTAGGAGCGGGCATGCACGGCGGTGTCATATACGTCCGTGGCAGCGTGGAGCCGTGGCAGTGCGGCGCCGAGGTGGCCATCGCGACGGTGGGCGAGGAGCACATGGCCGAGCTGCGCCCCGTGATCGAGGACTACGCGAAGGCCATGGGTATGGATGCCGAGGATATCCTCTCGCAGCCGTTCACGCGCATCGCGCCGATGAGCCACCGGCCGTACGCCAAACTCTATGCATCGATGTAGTCAGGCGGTGTCGCCGTGCAGTTCGCGAAACTCGTGCTCGAGCATGTCGAGGACGAGGTGATCCTGCCACTCACCCTCGATGAAGATGGCTTCGCGCTCGCGGCCGACCTCGGTGAAGCCGATGGCGCGGTACGCGGCGAGGCCGCGCCTGTTGTCCGGGTGGCATCGCAGATGCACGCGGTGCAGCCCCAGCTCGCCGAAGGCGTGACGCAGCAACGCGATCATTGCGTCCCGGCCATAGCCGAGGCCCCACTGAACCTTGTCACCAATCATGATGCCGAGCTCCCCGCTGCGGTGCGTGCGGTCGATGCGGTGCAGGCCTGTGTTGCCGAGATATCTTCCGGTCCCGGCGTCATGGATCTGCAGCACGAGATCGCTCTCGGAGGCGAGCATCTCGGCGTACCAGCGCGCTTCGTCCTCCACGGAGATGGGTTCGTGCCCGGAGAGCATGTAGCGGTTCACATCGGGGTCGCGCAGCCACGAGATGACGAGCGGTATATTCTCGGCATCGAGGGGCCGAAGAAGGACCCGGTCGCCGGAAAGAGTCGCACGCACTTACTCCACGCTCCCATCACCCGAAGGTCTCAGCCACTCTCGCACATCGCGGCTCCCGCATGGAAGATTCTCGCGGCGTTCTCGGAGGCGAAACACATCTGAAACATCGGCTGCGTAGGCTACCAGCATAGCCATGGGCCTCGACATCAGGAGGATTCGAACGATGACCAAGAAGTGGGACAAGGACTACGTCTTGAAGAGCGTGGAGGAGCGTGGCACGCGCTTCGTGCGCTTCTGGTTCACCGACGTGCTCGGCTTCCTGAAGTCGTTCGCGGTGACCGACAGCGAGCTCGAGGGAGCGTTCGACGAGGGAATGGGCTTCGACGGATCCTCCATCGACGGTTTCACCAGGATCGAAGAGTCTGACATGGTCGCCTTCCCCGACCCCACCACGTTCCAGATGCTGCCGTGGCGCAGCAACGGCGACGGCGGCACAGGTCGGATGTTCTGCGACGTGTTGAATCCCGACGGCACCCCGTTCGAGGGCGATCCCCGCTACGCGCTCAAGCGCGTGCTGGCGAAGGCCGCAGACATGGGTTACACCATGTACGTGGGTCCCGAGCTCGAGTTCTTCTACTTCGCCGACAGCACGGGCACCGAGGTCCTCGACCAGGGCGGGTACTTCGACCTCACGCCCCTCGACGTCGCGAGCGACCTGCGCCGCGAGACCGTGCTCGCGCTTGAGAGGCTCGGGATTCCGGTCGAGTACTCGCACCACGAGGTGGCCCCGTCGCAGCACGAGATCGATCTACGCTACGCGGACGCCCTCACCATGGCGGACAACGTGATGACCTACCGCCTCACCGTCAAAGAGATCGCGTACGCCAACGGCGTGTACGCCACCTTCATGCCTAAGCCCATCCAGGGCCAGAACGGATCGGGCATGCACGTGCACCAGTCGCTGTTCGATGCCGAGGGCAACGCGTTCTTCGACGCGGACGATCCCGAGGGCTACAACCTCTCGGCCGTGGGCAAGTCCTACATCGCCGGTCTGCTGAAGTACGCCCCGGAGTTCTGCGCGGTCACGAACCAGTTCGTGAACTCGTACAAGCGCCTCGTCCCGGGATATGAGGCCCCCGTGTATGTGACTTGGGCGCGCCGCAACCGTTCGGCCATGGTGCGCGTGCCGATGTACAAGCCGGGCAAGGAAGTGGCCACTCGAGTCGAGCTGCGAAGCCCCGACCCGTCGGCCAACCCGTACCTCGCCTTCGCGGTGATGCTGGGCGCCGGCCTCAAGGGCGTCGAGGATGGCCTGAAGCTGATGCCCGAGGCCACGAACAACATCTTCGACATGACCGAGGAGGAGCTGGACGCGGCAGGTATCCAGACACTGCCGAAGGACCTCGGCGAGGCGATCGCGTTGTTCGAGCAGTCCGCATTGATGAAGGAGATCCTCGGCGAGCACATCCACAGCTTCTTCGTTGCCAACAAGAAGAAGGAGTGGAGCGAGTACGTTGCCTATGTGTCACCATGGGAGCAGGGCAAGTACCTGTCGATCCTGTAGCGATCGGTATCGCCGCCGGGTGCCTGCCCGGCGTACCTGTAGCGGCAATGGCGCCGGGCGGGAAATCTCCCGCCCGGCGCTGTCCTATAGCGGGGAGGGAGGTTCGTGCGGTGCATGTGAAGCGTGTGGTCGTGGTCGCCGACGACCTCCACTCTCGCGCATGGGTGGAATCAGCGATCGGCGCCTTGGACGTGGCCATCTCGTACTGCCCGATCCCTGAGCTTGGCACTCGCCTCGAGAACGCGCCGGGGGACCTCATGATCGTGGACGCGGGTCGTTCGCCGGAGGAGGCCATCGCACTTGCCGAGTCCGCGGCGGCCGGAGGTTCGGAGATCCGGATGTTGCTCGTTGTCGAGCACGAGGCACTCGGGCAGCTCCGCTTACCGGTGCGCTGCAACACCGACTTCGTGGTCCGTGGGGCGCTGCCCATCGAGGTGGCCGCTCGCGTGCGTGCCCTGCTGTGGCCCGGCGAGGAGGTCACCCCTGACGAGATCATCCGGATCGACGACCTCGCCCTGAATCTCGCCACGTATCAGGCCCACGTGCACGGCGAGCCAGTGGAGTTCACGTACCTCGAGTACGCGCTCTTCTCATTCCTCGTGACGCATCCGAACCGTGTCTACAGCCGCGAGGTCCTGCTCAGCCGCGTATGGGACACGGACTACTTCGGTGGAGCTCGAACTGTGGACGTCCACATCCGCCGGATCCGGGCGAAGCTTGGCCCGGACGTGGCAAGCCGTCTCGAAACCGTGCGCAACGTCGGCTATCTGTGGCGGATGTAGGGACCCGGCAGCGCGTTCGGCACGCCCTCTGCTACCATCTCGCTCGTCGCAGTTCGATGAGGAGGTCCTACGTGAAGGTGCGCCCGCAGCACATCCTGTTCGCGGTTCTGATTCTACTCGTGGTGGTGGTGATCTCTTTCGCCGCCGAGAGGGACCAGCCTGGTACGGTGATCCGCGAAGAGGGCAGCATCACGAAGTTCATATCCAACGCCGACGCCGACGCCACCGCCACCTTCGATATCGTACTGAAGGCAGGGACGGAAGCCGAGCGCGAGGCTGACAGCATGTTCGCGCTGCTGGAGCTGGAGGCGGTCCGTAAGCTGACGTTCGACACAAGAGCGCTCACGCTCACCGTGGGTTACGACTCCGGGTTGATTCGCGAGCAGAGGATCAGGCAGCAGCTTGCGCAGGCAGGATACGTCGCCCGCTCGATCGAGGAGGCGGTCCCAGCCGAACTCGCCGCGGATGGTTCGGCCCAGTCGATCTCCCTTGCCACTGGCGATTCGCTGGAACCGTCGTTCGTGCGCGCGAAGGCAGGAATACCGCTGGTCATCACCTTCTCGGAAGGTTTTGGGCACCTTGCGACGGTCTCGATCCCCGCACTCGGCATCACCCAGGATCTCACCGCGGACGGGGTCACGATAACCATCGAGGACCCGGCGCGGGGGACTTACGACCTGGTGTGTGCCGAAGGCTTCGTCGACGGCACGCTAGTCATCGAGTAGCCACCGCGCCACAGGCTGGAACACGCAGCCCCGGAGCCGGTGGCTCCAGCGGTTCTCCGCTTCGCAGCGGCCTGAACCTCGGGTTGGACTCGAGTCCTAGGTCGTTGTGCCGCATCGCGCATGCGCGCTGTGTGCTCGGCGTCACTGACGTCGAACTGCTTCCCGCACAGGCGGACGAGCGGTGCGGCCCAGTTGGAGAGGCCTATGTCGCATCCCTCGGGTAGAATCGAGTCTGCTTCCGCGATGCCCCGCCCGCGGACAATGATATTCGTACCCGAAAGGTGGCAAATGCCCGAGCGCACGCTGGCGGTGATAGATGGCAACAGCCTCATGCACCGGGCCTTCCACGCGCTGCCGCCTACGATGACCGCGCCCGACGGCCGCCCCACCAACGCCGTGTTCGGGTTCCTCTCCATGCTCTTCAAGATGGTCACGGACCTGGCGCCCGCCGGCGTCATCGTTGCGTTCGACCGTGGCATGCCCTCCTTCCGGACGGAGGCGCTGGCGGCCTACAAGGTGCACCGCCCTCCCACGGACCCGGACCTGAAGATGCAGTTCGCGATGATCAAGGAGCTGCTCGAAGCGCTCGCGATCCCGATCGTGGAGGCCGACGGGTGGGAGGGCGATGACATCCTCGGCACGCTTGCCGTGCGCGGCGCGGCCGCGGACACGCGCGTGTTGCTCGTCACCGGGGACAAGGACGCGCTGCAGCTCGTGAGCGATAGCGTGCAGGTGGTGAGCACCAAGAAGGGCATCACCGACATCGCGATCTACGACCGCGAGGCGGTGATCGAACGATACGGGGTGGCTCCTGAGCAGATCGCCGACTTCCTCGGCCTCAAAGGCGACACGTCCGACAACATCCCGGGTATCCCGGGCGTGGGGGAGAAGACCGCGGCGAAGCTTCTGCAGGAGTTCGGCACCCTGGAGGCGGTGCTGGAGCATGCCGGGGAGATCAAGGGCAAGCTGGGAGAGAACCTGCGCGAGCATGCCGACGAGGCACTCGCGAGCCGGATGGTGGCCACGATACGCTGCGACGTGCCGGTGGACATCGATCTGGACTCGGTCACCTGGGGTTCATGGGACGAATCGCGAGCGCTCTCCGCGCTCAGCGCGCTGTCGATCACCTCGCTCATCCCGAGACTGAAGGCGACCACGCCGCTGACGGCGAGCGGGCAGGCCGTAGCGCTCGTGCAGGACCTCGCGCAGGCGGAATGGCGCAGGTTGATCGGGTCCGAGGCGCTGGCATGGGCGACCAGCCTCGGCAGGCGGGGGTTCGTCGGCATGGCGGCCGGAGATGCGCAGGAGTGCTCGCTCTTCCCCGCACAACGGCAGCTTGCGTTGGCGTACGAGGGCACGGTCGCCGTATTCACGGGAGCCGAAGCCTCCGCAGCGTGGACACACGTGGCCGGCGAGTGCGCCCTCAGCGCCGGCGACACCAAGTCGGTCGTCCGGACCTCGGCAGGTCTCGAGGAACTCGGTCTGCTGGACCCCGCGCGCCTGTTCGACTGCGGAATAGCGGGGTACCTGCTCGCCTCGAACCGCTCGGACTACGGCGTGCCGGCGATGGCGGCCGCACATCTCGGCAGGACTGTCGAGGCCGGGGATGCCGCTGCCGAGGCGCGTGCGGCCGCCGAGCTGGCACCGGTGATGCGCGAGGCGCTCGAGGAGTGGAACGCGCAGACGTGCTTCGACCTGATCGAGATGCCGCTCGTCCCCGTGCTCGCCCGCATGGAGGAGATGGGCGTCGGGCTGGACTGCGCGGTGTTGACCGCACTCTCGGACGAGACACATGCGAGGATCGAGACGATCGTGGCCGAGATCCACGAGCTCGCTGGCTACGAGTTCACCATCGACTCGCCCAAGCAGCTCGGCGAGGTGCTGTTCGAGAAGCTCAACCTGCCCACCCAGAGGAAGACGAAAACCGGCTACTCCACCGACGCGAGCGTGCTCGCCGCACTCGCGCCGGTGCATCCCATCGCGGCTAAGGTGATCGCCTACCGCGAACTCGCCAAGCTCACCTCCACCTACATCGACGCCTTGCCGAGGATGCTGGGAGAGGACGGGCGGCTGCACACCACCTTCAACCAGACCGTCGCCGCCACGGGGCGGCTCTCGTCATCCGGCCCGAACCTGCAGAACATCCCGGTGCGCACGGAACTCGGTCGCCGAATACGCGCCGCCTTCATACCCGCGCACAGCGGCGACCTGATGGTGCGGGCCGATTACTCCCAGATCGAGCTGCGCATCCTCGCTCATCTCTCCGGAGACCCGGGCCTGATCGAAGCGTTCACGTCGGGGATGGATTTCCATGCGGTCACCGCCGCACGCATCTTTGACGTTTCGCCCGAAGCGGTGGATGCGGAGATGCGACGCAAGGCCAAGGCGGTCAACTTCGGCATCGTGTACGGTATCTCGGCGCATGGGCTGTCCTCGTCGCTCGGCATCGCGCATGCCGAAGCACAGGCCACCATCGACCGCTATTTCGCCGCGTATCCGGGCGTGCGGAGCTACCTGGACGAGACGAAGGCCGAAGCGCACAAGACGGGCTATGCCGAGACGCTCTTCGGCAGGCGCAGGCCCATCCCCGAGATCAGGAGCTCGAACTGGAACCTCAGAGGGTTCGGGGAACGCACGGCGATGAACCATCCGATGCAGGGGACCGCCGCGGACATCATGAAACTCGCGATGATCGTGGTGGACCGCAGGCTGCGTGCCGAAGGGTTCGAATCACGCATGCTGCTGCAGGTGCACGACGAGCTGGTGTTCGAGGCGCCGCCAGCCGAGCTGGAGCGGCTGACCGCGATGGTGTGCGAGGCGATGGCGGGCGTCGTGGAGATGCACGTGCCCCTCGAGGTGAGCGTGGGGTCGGGCGAGAACTGGGCGGCGGCCAAGTAGGCGGCGCGGCAGCACGGTCTTTCCGGAAGGAGGCATCGCATTCGGTCCGCTTTCGGTGGTATCATCCTTAAGCTTGCGCGCGTTCGCGCGCGAGAAGACCTGTAGGCCCCCGAGAGCATGACCGACCGGAAAGCAAGCGACCGAGACGTTGGCACCCGGGGCCCCGAGATGTACGGAAGGGGCCACCACCAGTGGTAGACGAGAACAGTTACGTGATACACGACGAGCGCGAGTACACCGATGAGGAGATGCACGCCCTCATCGACGGCACGATCACCGACTTCGACGACGGCGACCTCGTTACCGGTACCGTCGTCCAGGTGGAGCGGGACGAGGTCCTGCTCGACATCGGCTACAAGTCCGAAGGCGTCATCCCGGCGCGCGAGCTCTCGATCCGCAAGGACGCGAACCCGGCCGACATCGTGCAGCTCGGCGACGAGATCGAGGCGCTTGTCCTCCAGAAGGAGGACAAAGACGGCCGTCTCATCCTGTCCAAGAAGCGCGCCGCCTACGAGCGCGCATGGAACGATATCGAGAAGAAGTTCGAGTCGGGCGAGAACGTGGACGGCGAGGTCATCGAGGTCGTCAAGGGCGGTCTGATCCTGGACATCGGCCTGCGCGGCTTCCTGCCAGCCTCGCTCGTGGACCTTCGCCGCGTGAAGGACCTCCACATGTTCCTCGGCGACCGCCTCGAGGCGCGTGTCATCGAGATGGACCGCAACCGCAACAACGTCGTGCTCTCCCGCCGCGTGGTGCTCGAAGAGGACCGCAAGCAGGAGCGCCAGGACATCCTGAACAAGCTCGTGAAGGGCATGATCCTGCCGGGCACCGTCTCCTCCATCGTGGACTTCGGCGCGTTCGTCGACCTCGGCGGCATCGACGGTCTGGTACACATCTCCGAGCTGTCGTGGAGCCACGTGAACCACCCGTCCGAAGTCGTCGCCGTCGGCGACAAGGTCGAGGTCCAGGTGCTCGATGTCGACCTCTCGCGCGAGCGCATCTCGCTCGGCCTCAAGCAGACCCAGGATGACCCGTGGAAGCAGCTCGTCAAGGAGTTCCAGGTCAGCACCATCATGGAGGGCAAGGTCACCAAGATCGTGCCGTTCGGCGCCTTTGTGGAGATCGGCAACAACGTCGAGGGTCTCGTGCACATCTCCGAGATGGCGCGCGGCCACGTGGAGAAGCCGGAGGATGTCGTGGCTGTGGGTGACGACATCCAGGTGAAGGTCATGGACGTCGACCTCGAGCGCCGCCGCATCTCGCTTTCGATCCGTGCGGCCAACGAGGAGCTCGGCCTGCCCGATCCGGCGGGCGTGCAGGCGCCCGAGGACGAAGAGGGCGAAGGCGTCGCCGAGGACTTCGAGATCGTGGAAGCGGACTCCGCGGAGGTC
>JAJZRZ010000179.1 GCA_021850085.1 Actinomycetes bacterium
ATCTCGATCTTCTCGAGGCGCCGGTAGTCGCGCGCCCGACGATTGTTCCAGCTCTTGAAGACGGCTTCGATGGCCAGATCGAGCTGCTTGTCGACCTCCTGCGGGAAGACGACCTTCCCGTCCTCCACGAGCTGCGGGTATGCTGCGGCCGGCACGTGTTCGGCGACGATGCCCCTGAACACGCCGACGAGCTCCTTCATGTCCGCGGCGGAAAGATCGGTGTCGTCGGAGACGCCGCGTTCGAGCTTCATCGCTGTGATGGCGTTCTCGAACAGATCGCCCTCGACGTCGAGAACGACCTTGCTGAACATCTGGATGAAGCGGCGATAGCTGTCCCATGCGAAGCGCTCGTTACCGCTTTTGGCGATGAGCCCGCTGACCGAGCGGTCGTTGAGGCCGAGGTTGAGAACCGTGTCCATCATCCCGGGCATCGAGAAGGGGGATCCCGAGCGCACGGAGACGAGCAACGGGTCGTTATCGTCGCCGAGCGTCTTGCCCATCTTGGACTCGAGCGCGGTCACCTGCTCCGCGATCTCCTCGCGCAGCCCTTCCGGGAACGCGGGCGGCGTTGCGCTGTAATACTCCATGCACGCCTGACAGGTGATGGTGAAGCCGGGAGGGACCGGGAGTCCCATGTTGGCCATCTCGGCCAGATTGGCGCCTTTGCCGCCGAGGATGGACTTCATCTGCTTGTTGCCATCGGTGGAGCCTCCGCCGAATGCGTACACGCGCTTGGTCTCAGCCAACTTGCGAATCCTCCCTCGTCCGTGGCCTGCGCCCATGCAGGTCCGGGTGTAAGACCTCAATCATACCGTACGGCGCGGCGCGGACAGCGTCGCGTGCCGAGCGGCAAACACGGCTCTTTTCGGCTAGTCGGACGTCTCGAAACGCACACCGATGTGGCGCAGGATCTCCTGCGCGGACTCCTCGACCGCCCGGTTCTCAGTGCGGATGACGAGACATCCGATCTTCCGCATCACGCTGCGCGCCTCATCCAGCTCCGCCTCGATCACCGTGCTCTCGGCGTACCCAGGCACCCAGCCGCCCAGCTCCTTCATCCGTTCGGCACGGATGGTGACGAGGATGTCGACACTCGTCACGAGCCCGAAGACGCGGCGAGGATCGAGGTCGAAGATCTCCTTGGGCGGCTCGGTACCATGCGCGAGCGGCACGTTGGCGACTCGCCACCCCTTGAACGCCAGATACATCGAGATCGGCGTCTTGGAGGTACGCGACACGCCGATGAGCACGATGTCGGCGTCCTTCAGGCCCTCCGGATTACGGCCGTCATCATGTTTGACCGCGAACTCCATCGCCTCGATGCGGTCGAAGTACCCCTCGTCGGTGCGGCGTATGCGGCCTGCCTCGCCAGTTGGCTGTATCCCGGTGACCTCGGCAAGCTTTGCCACCGCGGGCCCGAGCAGGTCCACACCGATCACACCGCCTCGGCACAACCGCTCCATCTCTTCGCGAAGCGGCTTGTCCACCAGCGTGTAGAAGAAGATGCAATCCCGGCCACAATGGGCGGTCACAAGCGTACGCAGGTCTCCTGGGGAGGTTACCTTCTGCAGGCGCTCGATCCTAAAAGCGTTCTGCCGGAACTGCGAGATGGCGGCGAGCGCCACCGTCTCCCCCGTCTCGCCGAGAGAGTCCGAGATCACATGGATCGTCACGGCGTCCGTCTTCACGCGTACGCTACCCTGCCAGCTTGCTGAAGTCCGCAAAACCGGCGAACAGGCCGTTCATGCGGTTGAGCAGAGCGAGGCGATTGCGACGCAGCGTCTCGTCCGGATCCATCACGAGCACCCGGTCGAAGAATGCGTCGACCGGGCCTCTAAGCTCCGCGAGAATCGCCAGCGCGCCGTCGTAGTCGTGATCGACGCCCATGAGAGCGCCGGCTTGTTCCGAGGCGAGATCCATGGCGTCGGCAAGCGTGCGCTCCTCGGCGCCCATCAGGCCGACATCGGGAGCACAGCCGGCGGACGGGTCGGCCAGGTTCACCACGCGCTTGAACGCGACAGAAAGGTCACGACCGGCCCGTGTGGCACGGAATCCAGCGAGGGCGCGTACGCGGCGCACCGTGTCGGCCGGGTCGGCAGAGGCCACCGCCATCACCGCATCGACCTCGTCGTACGCGTGTCCGCGGTCGCGGAGCATCACTGTGAGCCTGGCGTCGAAGAACGACTTCACCAAGGGGCCGGTCTCGTCCGGGTCCATACCTGGCACGACACCGGCATAGCCTGCGAGGGCCGCTCCTATCGCCTCGTCCAGCGCAAGGCGCACCCCCCCGTCGATGATCATCGTGAGGATGCCGATCGCCGAACGACGCAAAGCGTAAGGATCAGCCGAGCCGGTGGGTCCTTGCCCGATGGCGAAGATCCCGGCGATCGTGTCCAGCTTGTCAGCGATCGACACGAGTTTGCCCGCGAGAGAACGGGGCAGCTCATCGCCGGCAAAGCGTGGGCGATAGTGGTCCACTATCGCCTCGGAGACATCTGGCGCCTCTCCGGCCGCCTGCGCGTAGCGGTACCCGATCACACCTTGCAGCGAGGGGAACTCCACCACAGCCTGCGTTACGAGATCGGCTTTGGCCAGATGTGCCGCCCGGAACGCGTAGGCAGCCTGGCCGGCAGGCGCGTCCACCGCACTGGCCAGCACAGCGGCAAGCGCGCCGATGCGTGCCGTCTTCGCGCCGAGCGATCCGAGCTTGTCGTGGAAGACGATCGTGTCGAGAGCCTTCACGTACGACTCAAGCGGCCGCTTGAGGTCCTCGGCATAGAAGAACGCGGCGTCGGCAAGACGCGCACGGATCACGCGTTCATGACCAGCCACGATGGCGCCTGTGCGGGAGGGCTCGCCATTGTGCACCACCAGGAAGCGGGGAAGGAGCTTCCCTTCGGGATCCTCCAGGGGGAAGTAGCGCTGGTGGCTCTCCATCGCCTCTTCCACGATCTCACGCGGCACGCCGAGGAACGCCTCGTCGAAGGACCCCACGCCCACCGTCGGGAACTCGACGAGGTTCACCACTTCGGCGAACGTCTTCTCGGGCACGACCGCGCGGGCATCGAGCGCGGAGGCCGCGACGTCGAGCTGGGCGCGGATGAGCTCGGCCCGGTCCCCGGCGTCCACGACCACGCGCGCCTGACAGATGCGCTCACGGTACTCGGCGGCCGACGCGAGGTCGACGGGTCCTGAGAGAAAGCGATGCCCGAAACTGGTGCGCGTGGCCTCGACTCCCGCGAAGGACACGGGCAGGATCTCCTCGCCGAAAAGCGCCACCAGCCAGCGTACAGGACGGATGAAACGCGCCGAGCCGCTGCCCCAACGCATCGACTTGGCCCAGTCGAGGCTCGCGATCAGAGTGGCGAGCAACCCCGGCAGCACCTCGGCAGACGGCTCGCCCTCCTCCTCAACGAGTGCGAAGACGTAGTCGCCGCCGTCCGTGGACTCGCGGACCAGGTCGCTCACGGCCACGCCACGGCTGCGCGCGAAGCCCTCGGCCG
>JAJZRZ010000180.1 GCA_021850085.1 Actinomycetes bacterium
CGATCCACAAGTTCGATCTGTTTCTCTTTGTCGCCGTGCGCCGCGGCCTGCTCGAACTCCTGCGCCTCGATGGCGGCCTCCTTCTCCTGCCGGACCTGCTTGAGGCGTTCGTCCACCTCGCGCACGCCCGGAGGCGCGGTCATCATCTTGATGCGCATCTTGGAACCGGCCTCGTCGATTAGATCGATGGCTTTGTCTGGCAGGAACCGGGCCGAGATGTAGCGCGCGCCGAGCTCGGCCGCGGCATGGATGGCCTCGTCGGTGAAGCTCACGCGATGGTGAGCCTCGTACCGGTCGCGCAGTCCGTGGAGGATCTGCACGGTCTCGTCCACCGACGGCTCGCCCACCTGGATAGGCTGGAACCGGCGCTCGAGCGCTGGGTCCTTCTCCACGTACTTCCGGTACTCGTCGAGGGTGGTGGCGCCGATGGTCTGCAGCTCGCCGCGAGCGAGCGCCGGCTTGATGATGCTGGCCGCGTCGATGGCGCCCTCGGCGGCGCCCGCACCCACGAGCGTGTGCATCTCGTCAACGAACAGGATGATATCGCCCCGCTCGCGGATCTCCTTCATGACCTTCTTGAGCCGGTCCTCGAATTCCCCGCGATACTTGCTGCCGGCCACGAGCGCCGCAAGGTCGAGCGTGTACAACTGCTTGCCCTTGATCGTCTCGGGCACCTCGTCAGCGGCGATGCGCTGCGCGAGACCTTCAGCCACCGCCGTCTTGCCCACGCCGGGCTCGCCGATGAGCACCGGGTTGTTCTTGGTCCGACGCGAGAGTATCTGCATCACGCGCTCGATCTCCTGCTCGCGGCCCACGACCGGGTCGAGCTTGCCCTCGACGGAGGCGCGCGTCAGGTTGCGGCCGAACTCGTCCAGAAGCGAACCCTCGCCGCCCCGTGCACGTCCCCCGCGCTCATCGGCAGCCTCGGACGGTTTGCCGTGGTGGCCGGAGAGCAGCTGGATGACGGCCGAACGCACCTTCTCGAGATCAGCGCCCAGGTTCAGGAGCACCTGTGCGGCCACGCCCTCGCCCTCGCGGATGAGGCCGAGCAGCATATGCTCGGTACCGATGTAGTTGTGACCGAGCTGCAGCGCCTCGCGAAGCGAGAGCTCCAGCACCTTCTTGGCGCGTGGCGTGAAGGGGATGTGGCCAGTGGGCACATAGGTGCCTCTCCCGATCAGCTCCTCGACCTGCTGGTGGACGTCCTCGAGCGAGATGTCGAGACTCTCGAGCGCTTTGGCGGCGATCCCGTCCTGTTCGCGGATAAGGCCGAGCAGCAGGTGCTCGGTACCGATGTAGTTCTGGTTCAGCATACGCGCCTCTTCTTGCGCGTACACCACGACCCGTCGGGCCTTCTCGGTGAATCGTTCGAACATGTCGTCACCCCTGTCAGCAACGCCCAGCGCGGGCGCTATGCGGTTGCCGGAAACTTATTCTACCCCCCGCCGTCGGCACGACGCGAACACATCGCAGGCAGCGGTGCGGCCATGGGAGCAAGTTGAGTGCCACGCACGCAGATTCTGAAGGCCTCATCGCGGATGCGTGGGGCGCAGCTACGCCTCTGGACGCATGTGCGGGAAGAGCAGCACGTCGCGGATGGAGGCGCTGTCGGTGAGCAGCATCACCAAGCGGTCGATGCCGATGCCGAGTCCGCCGGCGGGCGGCATCCCGTACTCCTGCGCGCGCAGGTAGTCCTCGTCCACCCACATGGCTTCGGCGTCACCCGCGTCCTTGGCCGCCGCCTGCTCCTCGAACCGGAGGCGCTGATCGATGGGGTCCACCAGTTCGGAGAACGCGTTCGCGAACTCTCTGCCGGTGATGATGAGCTCAAAACGGTCGGTGAGCTCGGGGTCAACGTCGTTGCGGCGCGCGAGCGGCGAGGTCTCGGCCGGATACAGCGTGACGAGCGTGGGCTGCACGAGCGTGTGCTCCACAAGCTTCTCGAACAGTTCGGTCATCAGCTTGCCTGGACCCCAGCCGTCCTCGGCGTGCACCCCGTGTCGCGCGCAGAGCCCACGCAGTTCCGCGACCGGTGTATGCACGCTCACGGCCGTGCCGACCGCCTCGCTCACGAGGGCCGCCATGGGTGCCTGGCGCCATGGCGACGCCAGCGAGACGCCCGTGCCCTGGTACTCGAGCTCGAGCGTGCCGAGAACCTCGATGGCCACGCGGGTGATGAGCGACTCCGTGAGCTCGCGCATCGTCTCCATCGTGCCGAAGGCCTGGTACGCCTCCAGCATCGTGAACTCGGGGTTGTGCCGGGGAGACATGCCCTCGTTGCGGAAGGACCGGTTGATCTCGTAGACGCGCTCGAAGCCGCCCACGAGCAGGCGCTTGAGGTAGAGCTCGGGGGCGATTCGCAGGTAGAGGTCCATGTCGAGCGCATTGTGGCGGGTGATGAACGGTCGCGCCGTGGCACCCCCGGGGATCGGCTGAAGCATCGGCGTCTCGACCTCGACGTACGCACGCTCCTCCATGAAACGGCGGATGGCCGAGATGACGGCGAACCGGATCTCGAACACCCTCCGGACCTCCGGGTTCGCGATGAGGTCCACGTAGCGCTGGCGATAGCGCGTCTCTGTGTCCGTCAGCCCATGGTACTTCTCGGGCAGCGAGCGAAGGGACTTCGAAAGCAGCAGGACCTCGGTGGGCGACACGGACAGCTCGCCACGCCGTGTACGCACGACGGTCCCGGTCGCACCGACCCAGTCGCCGAGATCGAGGTCGGCCACGGCGGCGTACGCATCGGTGCCGAGCACGTTCGCCCGGCAGAACAGCTGGAGTTCGCCCGATCCATCCCGCACGACGAGGAAGAGCGCCTTGCCCTGGTCGCGTTTGGCCACGACCCGGCCCGCGACCGCCACAAGGTCCGCGGTCTCCTCACCGGGCTCCAGCGACGCATAGGCGCCGATCAGCTCAGCGGCGGCGGCGGTGCGGTCGAAGCCGTTCCGGTACGGCTCCACACCCGCATCGCGCAGCTCGCGAACTCTGGAAGCCCGAGCGTCCGCGGCGCTGTCGGCCGTACGCTCGGCGTCGCGCGACTCCTCGCTCACTTGCCCCCCGCTACTTGGAGATGGACACGACCTCGTACTCGATGACGGTACCGCGGGGCGTGGTCACTCGCACGATGTCGCCCTTCCTGGCGCCCATGACGGCCTGCCCCACGGGAGACTCGTTCGAGATGCGGTTGTGCGTCGGATCCGCCTCGGCCGACCCCACCAGCTGGTAGACGTGAGTCTCATTGGCGGCGATGTCGCGAAGATGCACGCGGGTACCCAAGGAGACGCGGTCTCTCTTCTTGGGAGATTCGATGATCGTGCAGTTGGAGAGGATCTGGCTGATCTCAGCGATGCGGCCTTCAACCCACGCCTGCTCGTTCTTCGCGTCGTCGTACTCGGAGTTCTCCGAGATGTCGCCGAACTCCTTGGCCTCACGGATGCGCTCTCCCACCTCGCGACGCCTGACTGTCTCAAGGTCAACGGCAACAAGG
>JAJZRZ010000181.1 GCA_021850085.1 Actinomycetes bacterium
CGATCTTGTCGGTTCCCCGCTACGAACTGTGGCCACCACGCCGGACGGCGTGGTGATGGGCCTGGAGCATGAGACGCTCCCAGTGTTCGGCGTGCAGTTCCACCCGGAAAGCGTGCTCACACCCGAGGGTACGAAGCTGCTCGCGACGTTTCTCGACATCGCGGGGGAGGTGCCGCTCGCCCAGGCCCCGCCTGAGGCCCCGGCCGCGGTCGCGGCGGCCGGAGGTACGGTGCGCTCCTCGGCGCGGCTGGCCGAGGTCGCCACGCTCCCCGCCGCCATCGCGCGCGTGACTGAAGGCGGATCGCTGATGGAGGACGAGGCGCGCAGGGTCATGGGGCTGATCATGGACGGCGAGGCCACCCCCGCGCAGATATCGGCACTCGTCGTGGCGATGCGCATGAAAGGCGAGACGGTCGACGAGATCGTGGGATTCGCGCGTGCGATGCGCGAGCGGGCCACGCCGGTCAGCCCGTCCACCGCTCGGTACATCGACACGTGCGGGACGGGAGGGGACGGTCTCCACACGTTCAACATCTCCACGACGGCCGCCTTCGTCGTGGCCGGCGCGGGTGTGCCGGTGGCCAAGCACGGCAACCGCGCGGTCTCTTCGAGCTCGGGATCGGCCGACGTGCTCGAGGCGCTCGGCGTGGATATCTCGCTCGATGCCGTGGGCATGGCGCGGTGCATCGACGAATGCGGCGTGGGCTTCCTGTTCGCACAGTCGCTTCACGCCTCGATGCGCCACGCGGGCGGTCCGCGCCGCGAGATCGGCATCAGAACGGTGTTCAACATCCTCGGTCCCCTGACCAATCCTGCCGGAGCCAAGCGCCAGCTCCTCGGTGTCTACGACGCGCGGCTTGCTCCCGTGCTCGCCGAAGTGACCGGACGTCTCGGTGCCGAGCGGGTGCTCGTGGTCAACGGACATCCCGGGATGGACGAGGTCTCCGCGAGCGGTCCGACCACCATGGCCGAGTACGACTCCGGCCGGGGTACCATCAGGTCCTGGACGGTCACACCCGAGCAGGTGGGGGTGACCCGCTCGTCGCTGGCCGATATCGCCGGAGGTGACGCGGCGCGCAACGCCGAGCTCCTGCGGGCGGTCCTCGGGGGCGAGCATGGGCCCCGGCGGGACGTGGTGCTTCTGAACGCCGCCGCCGCGCTCGTGGTGGCCGGCACGGCCGAGAACCTCGCCGATGGCGTGGCGAGGGCCCGCGAATCGATCGACTCGGGCCGCGCCGCGGACGTGCTCGAGAGCCTGGTGGCCACCAGTAGACGGCTGAAGGCGGTATCCCCGTGAGCCACCTCGAGTACATCATCTCCCGGCGTCGCGCGCGCGTCGGCAGGGAGCATGCGAGCCTGGCGCCCGCGGACCGCGAGCGGCTCGCCTGCTGCGCCCGGTCCCCGCGCGACTTCGTCTCGGCGCTACGCCCGCGCGCGGACGTGGCGGTGATCGCCGAGGTGAAGAAGGCCTCACCGAGCGCGGGGCCGCTCGCACCGGAGTGCGAGGCGTCCAAGCAGGCGCTCCACTACCAGGATGGCGGCGCGGCGGCGATCTCGGTCCTCACCGAGCCCGAGTTCTTCGGCGGGTCGTTCACCGACCTCTCGGACGTGGCTGACGCCGTCGATGTGCCCGTGCTGTGCAAGGACTTCGTGGTGGACCCGGTGCAGCTCTTCCTGGCTCGCGGTCACGGCGCCGACGCCGTCCTGCTGATGGTGGGCGTCCTCGGCCAGGAGCTCCCGGAGTACATGGATCTTGCGGCGACGCTCGGCCTGACGCCGCTCGTCGAGGTCGCCGATGCGGGCGAGCTGGCCTTTGCGCTCGCGTGCGGCGCCGGCCTGATCGGGGCCAACGCGCGGGACTTCCGCACGCTGCGGGTCGACCTGGAGGCGCAGCGTGCGCTCGTGGCCGAAGCGGCGAGGGCGGATGTGACGGTGGTGGCGGCAAGCGGCGTCGCAGGGCGTCGTGACGTTCAGGCGGCGGCTGCGGCCGGAGCTGATGCGGTGCTTGTGGGCGAGGTGCTGATGCGGGCCCAGTTCCCTGAGGATGTTCTGGCGGATCTGACCGGTGTGCGAAAGGGAGGAAGCGACGATGGTTAGCGGAAAGACAAGGTTCGGGCTCGACGAGGTCCACATCCCTGAGGTCTGGTACAACATCATCCCCGACCTCAAGAACCCTCCGGCGCCGCCTCGTGCGTTCGCACCGGACGGCACCGAGCTCACGCCCGGCCAGATCGGGGAACGGCTAGCCTCCCTGTTCCCGACGGAGGTCCTCAAGCAGGAGATGTCGGGCGAGCGGTACATCGACATCCCCGGAGCGGTGCTCGACGTCTACAAGACGTACCGGCCCTCGCCGCTGCTGCGCGCTCGGCAGCTGGAGCGCGTGCTCGGCCTGCCGGCGGGCATCCGCATCTACTACAAGTACGAGGGCGTCAGCCCCGCGGGTTCGCACAAGCCGAACACGGCGATACCGCAGGCGTACTACAACAAGCAAGAAGGCATCACCAAGATCTCCACTGAGACCGGAGCCGGTCAGTGGGGAAGCGCGCTTTCGATCGCGGGTGCGCTCTACGGCATCGACGTGGAAGTCTTCATGGTGAAGGTGAGCTACGAACAGAAGCCGTACCGCCGCATCCTGATGGAGACGTACGGCGCGTCAGTGCATGCGTCGCCCACGAACCTCACCGACGCCGGAAGGCACGTGCTGGCGATGGATCCGGACTCCACCGGCTCGCTCGGCATCGCCATCTCGGAGGCGGTGGAGGTGGCCGCCAAGAACCCGGACACGCACTATGCGCTCGGCAGCGTGCTCAATCACGTGTGCCTGCATCAGACGATCATAGGCCAGGAAGCCATCGCGCAGATGGAGCTTGCCGAGGACGAGCCCGATGTGGTGGTGGCGTGCGTCGGCGGCGGCAGCAACTTCGCGGGCATCGCGTTCCCCTACTACCAGCGCAAGCTCGAGGGCAAGAGCAACGCACGTCTCGTGGCGGTCGAACCCAAGGCGTGCCCGACGCTCACAGCTGGTGAGTACCGTTACGACCTCGGCGACGAGGCCGGCATGACGCCGCAGATGCTCATGTACACCCTCGGTCACGACTTCGTACCGGCGGGTATCCATGCGGGAGGCCTGCGCTATCACGGCGATTCGCCGCTCGTGAGCCAACTCGTGCACGAGGGCGAGGCCGAGGCGGTTGCCGTGGACCAGACCGCGTGCTTCGCGGCGGCGCTTCAGTTCGCCCGAGCCGAAGGCATCCTGCCTGCGCCCGAGAGCAGCCATGCGATCCTTGCGGCCATCGATGAGGCGCAGGCGGCACACGAGGCGGGCGAGGACCGCGTGATCCTGTTCAACCTCTCGGGGCACGGGCATTTCGACCTGGCTGCCTACGCGACGTACAACGCGGGCGAGATGCAGGACTACGACCACGCGGCCGGTGCCACGCTGCGCGAACCGGAGTAGCGTGAGTGCGACGCGCATCAAGGTC
>JAJZRZ010000182.1 GCA_021850085.1 Actinomycetes bacterium
CTCGCCGACCTGCCAGATCAGATCGCCCTCGGGAGTGAACGCGCTCACGCGGCTGTGGTTCGAGTCGGCGACGTAGATGGTCTTGCCATCATTGCTCACCGCGATGCCGTTGGGGTGATCGAGATCGCCCGGGTCGTCGCCGGGCATGCCCCACTGGTCGAGCACCTCCCCGTCCAGGTCGAAGACGATAATCTGATACCTGTCGGTCGCATAGAGCCGGTCTTTGTGCACCGCCACGTCCGTCACTGCGATACCCAGCCCGCCCAGCCCCGAGCTGCCCTCGCCCGTCGGCCGGTACGGGTCCGGGAACCTGCGCAGCGGCCTGCCGTCGGCATCGAAGACCTCGATCGAGTCGTTCCTGAAGCTCGCCACGTACACGTTGCCGTCGGAATCGGTATCGATGCCCACCGGGTAGTTGAGCGATCCGGGGGCGTAGGCGGGGCCAGCACCCCCAAGAGACTTAGCGACGCCGAAGCTGCCGAACGAGGTGAGGTAACGGCCCTGCGAGTCGAACACGCAAATCCGGTTGTTGCCGGTGTCGGTGACGTAGACGCGGCTGCCCGCACCAACCGCGACACCCATCGGCCTGTCGAAGAACGGCAGCTCACCCTCACCAGGACCGTACACCTGCCAGATCGGCTGGATGCCCTGAACGGGCGGCAGCTGATTCAGCACCTGGGGTCTGCCGAAGAACCACACAAGATACACGAGCAGCGCGATCAAGACCGCGGTGAGTACGACCGCGAGAAGGCCGAACGCGCGACGCGGCGTGAGGGTGAACCACTCCCGGCGTGGACGCCCTTGCGCCTTCAGGGCAGCGTTGCGCTGAACCAGGTCCCTCATGCTACTGCGACTCTCCGAGCCGCGCGAGCCCGTCTTTGGCCTCGACGTTGTCCGGGTTGTACTTAAGCGCTCCTCGATAGTATTCGATCGCCTTGGGCCGCAAATCGAGCATCTCGCAGGAGTAGCCGGCCAGGTACTGCAAGTCGGAGTACTCAGGCTGCTGGACGATCACCGGTTCGAGTGCCACGAGCGCTGACTTGTAGTGCTTCTTCGCCACGTAGTACTCGCCGAGGGCCTTGGCCGCAAGCACGTGGTCGGGCGCCACCTCGAGCAGGTCCCACAGGACTGCCTCGGCTTCTTTCGGTTGGCCGACCGTCATCAGCACGACACCCTTGTTGTACAACGCGCCGGTGTTGCCGGGATCCGCCTGGAGCACCTGTTCGTATCGCTCCAGCGCCTCTTGGTAGCGACCCTCCTGCTGGTAGGCATAGCCGAGCGCCAGCTGGTTGTCCGGGTTCTCGGGGTCGTTCTTGACATCGGCTTCGAGTTCTCGGACCGCGAATTCCTGAGGAGTTGCAGCCTTCGAGCCGATGAACGCGCCACGGAGCAGATATCCGCCCAGGGCGCTCACCGCGAGCAGGAGGACGAGTACCAGCAGCGCGAGCCATCCGGGGACGAGCTCTGTGGCATCGGCGAGCGTGCCGTGCGAGGACAGCGGCTGCTCGCCGGACACCGGCGCAGTCGCGACCCCGTCGGGTTCGCGACCCTCAGCCGCGTCTGCGTTGTTCGTGGTGCCTGTTCGTCGCATCATGGCGTCCCCTGCCTCACCGGTCACGCCACAGTCCACAGCGGGTTCCGTGCCACGCGCCCAACCTACGGCGCCGCGGGAGTCGTGACGCTTGCCTCGAGGTCCCGGAGCGCGGCTTGGGCTTCTGCGTTGTCCGGGTATCGCCCGAGAACGTAGGCGAGCGTCTCGCGAGCCTCGTCGTGTTCCCCGGCCTTCACCAAGGCCTCGGCCAGCATCGCCCACGCCTGCTCGTAGTTCGGATCGAGACCGGTCGCCACCTTGAGCTCCGTGACAGCTTCGTCCGGCCGTTCCAGCAATAATAGCGCGAGCGCGAGCTGCACGCGGACCGCCGGACCGAACTCCGAGATCTCGACACCGCGTCGGGCAACCCTGACGGCGTCTTCGGCGTACCTGACGTCGATGTAGCTCGCAGCCTGGTTGTGCAGGTTCGAGAGGAACACGTAGGTGTCGTACTCCTGCGGCACGTAGGCGATGACGTCCTCGAAAGCCTCGGCCGAACGTGAGTGCAGCTCGAGGGCGCGCGCTTCCAGCTCGGGATCCTTCTGACCCTGCATGATGTCTTGCGCGTATTGCTGCGCGACCGATGCGAACATGTCGCGCCACGCCACCCCGAGCTCCAAGCGGTACATCTCGTTGTACGGGTTGAGCTCGATGGCCCGCTCGATCTCCGCCACGCTCGTTGCGCCCTGTGTCGTGACCCGACCCCGCAGATAGTGCGCGTCGGCGACGATGTAGCGTGTGTTCAGGTACGTCCCGGCGGCAAGCACCAAGAGCACCAGCCCCGCGACCATCGCGCCGCCCGTCACGGGCTTGACCTCACGCACACTCGAGGAGGGCACGAGCAGCATGCCCATGGCCAGCCACATCATGATGGTCGACCCGGTCACCGACAGCCCGAACAACAGGTGCACCACATAGCCGACCACCGCGACCCACAAGCCCGACATCACCAGATTGCGGCCCGCGGTACCCTCGGCGAACGCGGCTCGCGCCGCTAGGAACAGCGCGGCGGCTATAAGGCCGTAGAACAGGAGCGCTCCTGGGACCCCGATGCCGCTCGCGAGCTGAAGCGGATAGTTGTGGACGTTGTCCGCCACCGAGAGGTAGCCTGCGGCAGCCACGTATTCGGCTGGCTTGAACATCGGGAACAGGAGCCGGAAGGTGTCAGCGCCCCAGCCGAAGAAGGGACGCTCGGCGATGGCCGCCAATGCGGATTCCCAGATGAAGAACCTGGTCTGCGCGCTTCCCTGGTCGAACTGAAAGATCGAGATAACGCGGGTGAGCACGTTGCGGACAGCATCGGGGCGCAGAGAGCTCGCCACGATGACGGTCAGCGCCACGAGTCCCGTCCCTCCGATGAACGTCCAGTCGGTGTGCGACAACCGCGTCTGGGTGCCGCGCTGGGCCCGGCGGTAGGCAACCACCATGAGCAGCAGCGAGATGGTCGCGCCGATCCATGCGCCGCGGACGTAGGATGTGATGCCCACGAACACGTTGAACAGCGCGCAAACCCAGTAGATGGATCGCCACGCGGGATGGCGCTCGGACAGCGCGAGACCGAGGGAGACCGCCCACGGGAAGATGAGGTATCCGCCGAGCAGGTCAGGGTTGCCGAACGTCGAGAATGCTCGGTTGGGCTCGAACGGCAGACCTCCCCACTGCACGGGGTCGACCGAGACGGCGATCTGGCCGAACTGCTGCGCGAGCTCGATGTTGCGCGCGAGGCCGAAGGAGAAGAACGCGCCGCCGAAGAGCAGGATGGCCGCACCGATCCAGTACGCCGGCCGGATCGTCTCATCGAGGCGCCCTCGTATCACCCCCAGGTAGCCGAGCGCGAGAGGACCGAGCACCGTGAGCACCGCCGCCATGGGTAGATC
>JAJZRZ010000183.1 GCA_021850085.1 Actinomycetes bacterium
ATTTCTCCGCGGCGTTCCGGCAGGCGATCGAGGGCCTGAAGTACGTGTTCGACACCACCAACGACGTGCTGCTGTTCGCCTCTTCGGGCACGGGCGTCATGGAGGCGGCCATCGCCAACTGCTTCTACCCCGAAGACAGCGTGATCGTGTGCCGCAACGGCAAGTTCGGCGATCGCCAGAAGCAGATCTGCGAGGTGTACGGCTTGCACGTCATCGACCTCGCGTACGAGTGGACCGATGTCGTCGACCCGGCCGATGTGGCCACCGCCCTCGAGCAGAATCCGGGCGTGCGAGGCGTAGTCGTCACGCAGTCTGAGACCTCCTCGGGTGTGCTGAACGACGTGGAGGCCATCGGAGCGATCGTGCGCGAGTACCCTGAGACGGTGCTCATCGTCGACAGCATCACGGGCATCGGCGCGGTGCCCTGCAAGACGGACGAGTGGGGTTTGGACGTGGTCATGACCGGTTCGCAGAAGGGCCTCATGCTGCCGCCGGGCCTGGCCGCCTGCACCGTGAGCGTGAAGGCATGGAAGGCGTACGAGCGCTCCACCCTGCCGAAGTTCTACTTCGACTGGAAGAAGTACGCGAAGAACGTCGAGAAGGACACGACGCCCTTCACGCCGGCCGTCTCGCTGGTGCTCGGCCTCAACGTGGCGCTTCGGATGATCCGTGACGAGGGACTCGAGAACGTCATCGATCGCCACTCGCGTCTTGCCGAGGCCACCCGCAAGGGCTGCGAGGCATTGGGACTGAAGTTGTTCGCGCCGGAAGAGGGCCGGGGCAGCGCGGTCACTCCCGTGTGGGTACCCGAGGGTATCGACGGCAAGGCCATCGTCAAGACGATGAAAAACACCTACGGTGTCACGATCGCCGGAGGGCAGGACCAGTACGAGGGCCGCATCTTCCGTGTGGGACATCTCGGCTACTTCGGCGTGTTCGACATCATCACCACGCTCGCCGCGCTTGAGATGACGCTGGCGACGCTGGGCTACGAGTTCGAGCGCGGTAGCGGCATCAGGGCCGCCGAATCCGTCTTCATGGGGGAGTGAACAATGAGAGTCCTTGTAGCTGAGAAGATCGCGGAGAGCGGCATTGAGCTGCTGAAGCGGGAGTTCGAGGTCGACATCATCACCGGGCTTTCCCCGGAGGAGCTGGTAGCGAAGATTCCCGCCTACGACGCGCTCATCGTTCGCTCGGCCACCAAGGCCACCCGCGCGGTGCTCGAGGCGGGCGTGAACCTCAAGATCGTGGGCCGTGCTGGGGTGGGCGTCGACAACGTGGACGTGGCCGCCGCCACCGAGCGCGGCATCGTCGTGTGCAACGCGCCCACCAGCAACGTCGTGTCCGCAGCAGAACACACCATCGCGCTGCTGCTCGCGCAGGCGCGCAACATCCCGCAAGCCAACGCCTCGATGCACGCGTGCAAGTGGGAGCGGTCCAAGTTCACGGGTACCGAGGTGCTCGACAAGACGCTCGGACTCGTGGGCCTCGGCCGCATCGGCACGCTCGTGGCCGAGCGCGCGAAAGGCCTCGGCATGAAGGTCGTGGCCTACGACCCGTACATCACCGAGGAACGCGCCGCGCAGCTCGGCATCGGCTATGCGGCCACGCTCGACGACCTCCTGGGGCAAGCCGACTTCATCACGGTGCACCTGCCGAAGACGAAGGAGACGATCGGCATGTTCGGCGAGCAGCAGTTCGCCACGATGAAGGATGGCGTGCGCCTCGTGAACACGGCGCGCGGCGGCATCTATCAGGAGGCCGCGCTCATCAAGGCGCTGGAGAGCGGCAAGGTCGCGAGCGCCGGCATCGACGTGTACGAGATCGAGCCGTGCACCGAGTCGCCGCTGTTCGCCTTCGAGCAGGTCATCGTCACGCCGCATCTCGGCGCGTCCACCGAGGAGGCGCAGGACCGAGCGGGCGAGCAGATCGCGGAGTACGTGGCTGCGGGTCTGCGCGGCGAGATGGTGCCCACCGCGGTGAACATCGCGCCGGTGCCGCCCGAGGTCATGGAGGCCGTGGGCCCGTACATCCCGGTCGCCGAAAGCCTCGGTAAGGGTATCGCGCAGATCGCGCGCGGCCCGGTGGGCGAGATCGAGGTTCATTTCATCGGGCACCTCGCCGACACCGACACCCGCATACTCAAGACTGCGTTGCTCAAAGGTCTGCTGACCGTCGTGAGCGATGATGCCATCAACTTCGTGAACGCTTCCATGTATGCCGAGCAGCGCGGCATCGCCGTCTCCGAGATCAAGCGCGCCGACAGTCTCGACTACGTGAGCCTGATGGTGGCCGTGGCCCGTGCCGACGGCCGTGAGTACAAGGTGGGCGCGACGCTTCTGGGCAAGAAGAACGAGCCTCGGCTTGTGGTGTTCAACACATTCGATATCGACATGGCGCCCAGTCGGCACATGCTCTTCTTGCAATACACCGACGTTCCCGGCGTGGTGGGCAAGGTGGGAACAGCGCTCGGCGAGAACGGCATCAACATCGCCTCGATGCAGGTCGGCCGGACGGAGGCGGGCGGCACCGCACTCATGGGCCTCAACATCGACTCGCCGATCTCAGACGATCTCATGGCGCGGATCAACGCCAAGGCTGAGGTGGCCGAGGCGTGGAGCGTGGAGTTCTGACAAGAGAGGCGCCGGATGTGAGCGTTCGGGCCGGGGGGGGGGGTCACCTCTCCGGCCCTCGCTTCGCGTCGGGTCAGCCTACTCGGGTCGCCAGCAGGAATCGAGCAGGGAGCGGATCGTCGCGCCGAATCTGACCGGGTCCACGGGCTTGGTGACCACAGCGTCCATTCCTGCTTCCCGGCACATCCGCGCGTGCTCGGGCAACGCGTGGGCGGTCACACCGATGATCGGAAGGCGCCTCGTCCCCGAGGTGGCCTCCCGGTCGCGAATGGCCTGGGTCGCCTGCAGTCCGTCCATCACGGGCATCTGCACGTCCATGAGAACGGCGTCGAAGTGTCCCGAACAAACGGCGTCGACGGCCTCTTTGCCGTTGTTCACGCCCGTGGGACTTCCCCCGGCAAGCCTGACGAGCGTCATCGCGAGGCCGAGCGAGGACCGATTGTCCTCAGCAGCCAGTATCTTCAGGCCATCGAGCTCCCCGCTCACAGCTTCGCTCCCTCGAACGGCGACCGATTCCGGATCCGGCAACCCGCCTCGGTACGCAACCCCCTTCGCAGCTTATCGTAAGGTTGGAGAGCCTGCATGGCAATGGCCGCGGGGATCGTCGCTCGACGGTTGCCAGGGCACTTCCCCAACCTCGCGTTCCTTGCGATAGTGGATACCGGAGTATCGGGCCGCTTTCAGCGCTCCGACCGACAGGGAGATACGATGAGCGCGGCAGACAGGGTCTTCATCTTCGACACCACACTGCGCGACGGCGAGCAGTC
>JAJZRZ010000184.1 GCA_021850085.1 Actinomycetes bacterium
ATACTGCGCGCGTCCTCGAGCGCCTTGGTGACCGAATCGCGGACCTGAAGGACGATCGCGTACGACTCGCGGAGCTCCACCGCCTCGGCCTCGGGAATCTCTACGTTCGGCCAGCCGGCAAGTTGAACGCTTGGCACATCGTCGCGAAGCGATGTGGGCATGAACTGCCACACCTCCTCGGCGGTGAACGAAAGAACCGGAGCCATGACCCGGACCAGAGATTTCAGCACTTCGGCAAGCACGGTCTGTGCGCTCCGGCGCTCGAGGGAGTCAGCGGCATCCGCATACAGGCGGTCCTTGAGCACGTCGAGGTAGAACGAGGACAGCTCGGTCACGCAGTAGCCGTGCACCGCGTGGAACACCTGATGGAAGCGCCAAGCATCGTAGGAGGCAGTGACCCGGTCGAGAAGATCGGTGAGCTGAACAAGGGCGAAGCGGTCCAGCTCGAGCATATCCTCCCATGCGACAGCCATGGCAGGCTCGAAGTCGGCAAGATTCGACAGCAGGAAGCGGTACGTGTTGCGGATGCGGCGGTACGCCTCTCCGGTGCGCTCAAGGATCTCGTCGGAGACGCTCACGTCCTGCGAGTAGTCCGAGGCGCAGACCCACAGGCGGATGATGTCAGCGCCCGACTTCGCGATCACGTCAAGCGGCGAGATCACGTTGCCTAGCGACTTGGACATCTTGCGACCCATGCCGTCGACGATGAAGCCGTGTGTCAGGACTCGCTCGAACGGTGCCTCACCGTACGCACCCACGCTGGTCAGCAGGCTCGACTGGAACCAACCACGGTGCTGGTCCGAACCTTCAAGGTAAAGTTCAGCAGGACTGTGCAGCTCAGGGCGAGCCTCAAGCACGCTGGTGTGGGACACCCCCGATTCCCACCAGACGTCCACGATATCGTCCTCCGGCTTCAGATCTCGCGCTCCGGCACCGCAGCGCGAACAGGCAGTCTCAACCGGCAGGTACTCGAACGGCCGCCTCGTGAACCAGGCGTCAGCGCCTTCGGTCTCGAACAGACGGATGACCGCATCGAAAGTCTCGGGTGTGGCCACGGTCTCACCGCATTCCGTGCATGTGAAAACCGGAATCGGCACGCCCCAGGCGCGCTGCCGGCTGATGCACCAGTCGGGTCGGTCCCCCACCATCGCCGAGATGCGGTTCACGCTCCATCCGGGAACCCAGTCCACCTCGGCGATCGCCCGCATGGCGTGCTCCCGCAGGCCGGTGCGGTCCATGCTCACGAACCACTGTTCAGTGGCCCTGAAGATCACCGGTTGCTTGCAGCGCCAGCAATGCGGATAGCTGTGCGCGATCCTTCCCGAGGCGACGAGCGTTCCGCGATCGCCGAGCCACTCGATGATCCGCGGATTCGCGTCCCACACCTTCATCCCGGCGAAGGGGCCGCCGCCGGCATCGAACGTCCCGTCGTCGAGCACCGGCATCGGCATCGGCAGGCCGAACTTCTGGCCGACCAGATAGTCCTCCTCGCCATGCCCTGGTGCTGTATGGACCGCACCGGTGCCGGTGGACAGATCGACATGCTCACCGGTGATGATGACGCCCCGCACGCCTTCGTGGATCGGCTGCGCGTAGTGGAGGCCGGAGAGCTTGCGTCCCCGTACGCGCGTGTCGAGCACCGTATAGTCGCCATCCTCCCACTCGGCAGCGGCGGCCACGGACTCCACGAGTTCGTTCGCCATCACGAGGACTCGGCCATCCGCAAGCTTCACGCCGACGTAGTCCGCGTCCTCGGCAAGGGTGACAGCCACGTTGGCCGGCAGCGTCCATGGCGTCGTGGTCCAAACCAGCATGGAAACGGGACCTTCGGCATCCCACGGCGTCGAATCAGTGAACCTGAGGGCGACGTGTATGGAGTGCGACGTCTCGTCGGCGTACTCGATCTCGGCCTCGGCGAGTGCCGTGTGGCAACGGATGCACCAGTGGATCGGCTTGGCGCCTTTGTGGATCGCCCCGTCCAGGAACATCTTCTTGAATACCTTCACATTGCCGGCCTCATAGGAGGGCGCGAGCGTGAGATACGGGTCGCCCCAGTCGCCGCGCACGCCGAGCCGCTTGAACTCGTCGCGCTGCACGTCGACGAACTTGAGCGCGTAATCGCGGCACAGCTCACGCACCTTGGCCTGACCTACCTGCGCCATCTTCTCGGGCCCGAGGCTCTTCTCCACCTGGTGCTCTATCGGTTGGCCGTGACAGTCCCAGCCCGGTACGTAGGGTGTCATGTATCCACGCATCGACTTGTACTTGACGATGATGTCCTTCAAGACCTTGTTGTAGGCGGTGCCCATATGGATGTGACCGTTGGCGTAGGGCGGGCCGTCATGCAAGATGAAGACCTCGCCGCCCTCGTTCGCCTGAAGCGAGCGGTGGTAGATGTCGATCTCGTCCCAGAAGCGCAGCCACTCAGGCTCCCGCTGCGAAAGGTTCGCTCGCATCGGGAACTTCGTCTCCGGCAGGTTCATCGTGCTCTTGTAGTCGGGCTTGTCCGCCACGTGATGCCCTTCCTCTCGCATCGCTTCGTGCCACATACCCCGCAAACGACAAAGACGCGCTCGTCCACCACTGGGACGAAGCGCGCCTCGACTCAGGTGCCGACTCCGCGGTACCACCCAGATTGCGCACCCGCGAACACGCGGGCCGCGCCACTCGGTCGCCCGGTAACGGGGGCGCGTCCGTCGGGGCCTACTGGGCTGTCAGCTGTTCGGGCCGAGGCTGATGGGGTGATTTTCGAAAGCAACGCGCCTTGCGGGCTCGCACTGTCCCCGCTCGCTTGTCAGGCCGTGCGCCCCTACTTGTCCCCGTCGTAGCCGTGTTGCACGCGATCCTCGCCGGGTCGCGCAGGTGCGATCGTAGCGCGGCACGCGCGTGAGGGTCAACGTCAGCGAGCGTGCGCCTGGCGTGGGAAACCGAAGGTCGCCTGCGTGTCCGCCACCCCTAGTCGATCTCCTCGATGTCCACGTCGTCCTCGCGCTCGCCGTAGCCGAACTCCGCCACGTTGAACTCCATCGCGGTTTCGGGCTCGATATCGGGCGTGCCAAGGTCCCCGAGAAGCAGGCTCGCGACGACCGCGGGTTTCTCCGAAGGCTTCTCCGAGGGTTTCTCCGGCGCGTCCGGAACGCTATCCGGTGCGACCTCCGGAACGCTATCCGGTGCGACCTCCGGAACGCTATCCGGTGCGACCTCGGTCGCCCCGGACTGATCGAAGGCGACCTCCACCGGCTCGACGTACGAGGTCAGCGGGGCCGGCTCGAACGAGAGCACCTCCGTGTCAACCACGGTCTCCGAACCCGCGCGGCCCATCATGAGCGTCACGTCGTCCGGCAAAGGCACCTCAGCCAGGGTGCGCAGTTGCTGCTCGAGCAACGCCAGATCGGA
>JAJZRZ010000185.1 GCA_021850085.1 Actinomycetes bacterium
AACGCATCGAGAAGCTGTAGTCGAGCCGGACGTGGTCGAAGGTGTCAGGCACCCAGGAGAGATCGTTCGCGACGACGGCTCCTGAGGCGTCTTTGTAGGTCAGGTTCGGGATGTCGTTCACGCTGCCACCGCGCTTGAGCGCCCAGATGAGACGCGTGAGCGGCTCCTCCGTGGAGTCCCCCGAAACGACGTAGTCCACGCAGTCGTACTCGACGAGCTCGCGGTGGAAGTACGACGCGGTGAAGCCGCCGAAGACCACCGGCGTATCGGGGTGGTACTTCTTGCACAGGCGCGCGATCTCCACGGAGCCGTGCGCGTGCGGCGCCCAGTGCAAGTCGATGCCGAAGACGGCCGGATCGAGTTCGCGGATCGCCTTCTCGACGTCGAACCTGGGCTTGGAGAGCATCAGGACAGCCAGGTTCACGAGCCTGACCTGGAGCCCGTGGCGTTCGAGATACTCTCCTATCGTGGTGAACCCGAGCGGGTACATCTCGAAGATGGGGCTCGAAGGCACGAGGTCGGAGACGGGTCCGTACATGATGGACGTCTCGCGGAAATCGTAGACGCTCGGGGCGTGCAGCAAAACGAGATCAGCCTTGGGCATCAGCCGACGGTCCTCCTAACATCCGGCACGGCGCACCGGACCGGGCAGAACCGCGAGTATAGCACCCCCCGGCGACAGCCTCGGCAGACCGCTTTAGGGCTCACTTCACGTCCCCGGCCGGCTCCGCTTCGACGCGCGCGACGACCCAGCCAGCCGGCGACGCCTCCAGCGTGTACGTGGTGTCGTACGTCGCTTCCAGCGGCTCGCTCACGTACTCGAGGTTCTGGAGCGAGAAGTAGCGGTAGGTCCACACCTCGTACGCGGTCACGACCGCACTCGAGGCCTCCTGTGAGACGGAGCCGAGCTCGAACACCTCGAGGGACTGCTCGATGCCTTTGCCCTCCATCCGATTGAGCTGGATGTATGAGTCGACACGGACCGCTTCGTCGGGGGTCATGGTAGCCACGGGGATGTCGGAGTTGGCCATCCTGTAGGAGAGGCTGACCCAATCGAGGTAGGAGCGCACGGCGGATTCGGGAGTGGACAGGTCCCAGGGCGCCGGCTGCAGCGCGTCGCCGACACGCGTGGACCCCTCCCCGTCTCCGGTACAGCCGACGGAGGCCGAAGCGAGCACCGCCGCCAGCGCTACGAGGACCAGCCTTGCAAGGACACTCACGCTCATCATGACTCCACGGCAACGCACGGGGACGGACCTTCGATATCGGAATACGAACGCGAACGCGCGCCGGGCTGCCTAGAAGTCGACGCCCACGACCCTGCCGGGTACGACGGCGTGACAGATCAGGCAGTTGCCGTCCAGCGGCGCATTGTAGTGCTGGAGCATCTTGGTGTACTCCGTGCCGTGTGGGCTGTGGCACGAGGTCGTGCACGTGAGCGCCTTGTTCGAGTGGACATCGTAGTACACGGGCCTCACCGGATGGTTCGGATAGCCTGCGCTGCGGTCATCGTAGTAGCTGCGCGTGTGACACCGGAAGCACACCGTCGGCTGCGCGGCTTTGAGCAACGGCCCGAAGTCGGATCCGTGCGGGGTGTGGCATCCCCAGCATGGGGTTCGCACGTGCTGCGACTTGTCGTACGACGCCCGTATCGCCGAAGCGTGGCAGTCGTAGCAGATGTCGTTACCCTCGCTGTAGAGCAACCCGCCGTAGGGTGTGGCGTGAGGGTCGTGACAGCTGCTGCAGTTCAGAGAGAGCGTGCCGACCGGGTGATGGCTCGGCTTCTTGAAATCGACCGCGATAGCCGGGTGACATCTGTAGCACAAAGACGGTTGCCTCGCCCTCAGCAGCGGAACGTAGTCGGAGCCATGCGGTTCGTGACAGTCGGTACACGCGTCGTTCAGGAACGGTCCATGCTGCACGCCCATCCGCGACAAGCGGGCGACCGACGGGTGGCACGTGAAGCAGAGGTTCCGCTGGCTGTCCACAAGGATGCCCTTGTGGCGCGACCCATGCGGATCGTGACAGTTCGTGCAATGCAGCCCTTCAACGGGGGCGTGGGCCTGGAGCCGGTTGAGCTCCTTACCGATCGGATGGCATCTGATGCACAGCTCCTGGATGTCGACTTGCAGGATCGACGGGAAATCGGACGCGTGCGGGTCGTGACAGTCGGTGCACAGGCCGGTTGTGAACGGCGAATGCGAGTACTCGACGTTCCTCCGCCAGCCCAAGTCTCCGTGGCACATCCAGCAGAGCTCGCGCCCGTCCAACACCAAGTGAGACTCGCGATCTTTGATCTCCTTGGTCGTGGAACTCTTGACGTCTCCACCCTCGCTGTCCGCCACTTTCTCGTCCGTGCCAAAAACATCGAGGACGATCTTGAGGGGCAGCCACTCCACGAGGGTACGAATCCGGTTCCACGCCTGTGTCAGGCCTTCGAAGACGGTCGTCGTCTCGATCTTGCCGTGCGGCGTGTGGCACGTGGTGCAATTCTCGGCCATGAACGGGTTGTGGACCCAGTCACGAGAGAAGTCGGGGATGAGCTCGCGATGGCACTGGAGGCACTCGATGTTCTCGGCAACGGAGCGGACCACCCGCTCGTCCCCGAGCGTCAAGTAGGTCTGGGTGATGGCGGTTACAGCACACAGGAACAGGAGCAGCAGAATCACGGCGGCGAACACGCCGCGCCCGCGGCGATCGCTCGCACCGCCTCCGTCATCACCAGCGGTGATGGCGCCTACTTCGACGTCAGGATCAACCACCAAACCTCCCCGCGCGAGTGAACGGGATGCGCGTGTGCCGCCGAGTCCCATCCGCTACCCAGTCTAGCATCCGCTCAGGCGTTGTCGTCAGCGAGCTTCGCGCGCAACCATCAACAGTATACCTGTCCGGAGCGCGGATGGAACGCGCGCGACATCCTTACGTGATGCTCCCGCGTGATGCAACGTGCGCGCGGTCCGAGTCCGAGGTGCCCACGCGACCAAGATCTCAGTTCAGCAGCCTGACCGTCTGGACCCTGCCGTTCTCCTTGTCCGCGATCACCACGAGCCCACGAAAGGTCTCCACGTCATTGGCAAAGTTCACCTGCCCGGGGTCGACCCCCCGCTCCCCGTACTCGGCCACAACCTCTCCTTCAGCGCTGATCCGCACGAGAGTGAATGCGAACGCGTCGCTCACAAGGACGGAGTTGTCGGGCATCACAGTGAGGCCGCGCGGCAGCTGAAGGGGTGTGTCCGAACGGTCATTCATGCCCTCGGGGATCTCGCCGACCTGCCAGATCAGATCGCCCTCGGGAGTGAACGCGCTCACGCGGCTGTGGTTCGAGTCGGCGACGTAGATGGTCTTGCCATCATTGCTCACCGCGATGCCGTTGGGGTGATCGAGATCAGATCGGAA
>JAJZRZ010000186.1 GCA_021850085.1 Actinomycetes bacterium
CGCTCCCACCGCCCCCAGATCGAACAGGCGCAGCGCGGAGACGCCCTTTCGGCGCGCGATGAACCACCCGCCGAGCATGATACCGATAAGCCCGCCGTGGAACGACATGCCGCCGTCATGGAAGGCGAAGATGGCGATCGGGTCTCGCCAGTAGGATCCGGCACCATAGAACAAGACGTAACCGAGGCGGGCCCCCACCACGAGCCCGATCACCGCGACGAGCACGATGTCGAGCAGGTCGTCATCGGTCAGCCTGATCTTCCAGCGGCGCGCGAGCGAGCGGAGCACCAGCGCGCCCACGATGAAACCCGCGACATACGCGAGTCCATACCAGCGCACTTCCAGCGGCCCCAGCTCGAACGCAACCGGGTCGATGGCCGGATACGGGAGCGCGGCCATCACATCGCCTCAAGCCGTGCGATGCGCTCCTCAAGTGGCGGGTGCGTATTGAACAGCGAGTTCATGGAGCCGCCCAGCTTGCGAAGCGGGTTGACGATGTACATGGACTCTGTGGCCTTGTTGGCCACGCGTAGCTGGTTGTGGTCCGCCGCGATCTTGCGAAGCGCACCTGCCAGTCCCGGTGGATAACGAGTGAGCAGCGCGCCGCTGGCGTCGGCGAGATATTCGCGCTTGCGCGAGATCGCAAGGCGGATGAGCGTGGCTGCGATCGGGGCGAGCACCGCCAGGATCAGCGCCACAACCATCAGCACCGCGCCGAGCTGGCCCGCCTCGTTGCCGCGGCGCCTGCCCCCACCCCACCAGAAGCTCCTGAGCATCCATTCGGAGATCAGCGTCACGGAGCCGGCCAGAACCGCCGCCAGCGTCTGCAGCAGCGTATCGTAGTTCTTGATATGCGCGAGCTCGTGCGCGATCACGCCCTCGAGCTCCTGCCGGTTCATCAGCTGCACGAGCCCCGTCGTGACCGCGATCGCCGCGTTCTCGGGATTGCGCCCGGTGGCGAAGGCGTTGGGGGCGGGGTCATCGATGACGTACGCCTTGGGCACGGGCATGCCCGCCGCGATGGCCAAGCCTTCGATCGTGTTCACGAGGTACGGCTCGATGTCCCTGTCCACCGGTCGCGCCTTGCTTATCGCAAGCACGATCTTGTCCGAATACCAGTACGAGCCGAAGCTCATCGCGAAGGCGAACGCCAGCGCGAGTCCGAGCCCGAGGTAGCCCCAATCAGTGGCCTGTCCGAACACGAAGCCCACAAGGGCCACGAGGGCCATGAATGCGAAGACGAGCAGTACGCTCCGCAACTTGTTGGACGCTATCTGATCGTACACGGTCGTCAGAACTGCACCTTCACGGGCTCTTTGACTTCTTCCTCGATCTCGAAGTAATCGCGGGGAGTGAAACCGAATGCGCCCGCAAGCAGGTTGGACGGGAACGTCTGCTGAGAGGTGTTGTACGACATCACCGAATCGTTGTAGAACTGCCGCGCATAGGCGATCTTGGACTCGGTACCCGAGAGCTCTTCCTGCAGCATCATGAAATTCTGGTTCGCCTTGAGGTCCGGGTACGCCTCGGCAAGCGCGAACAGGCTCTTGAGCGCACCGGTGAGCATGTTCTCGGTCTGGCTGTGCTCGCCGACCGTGGTCGCGCTCATCGCGGCGTTGCGTGCCTGGATGACACGCTCGAGCGTCTCTTTCTCGTGCGCGGCGTATCCCTTCACAGTCTCGACGAGATTGGGGATGAGGTCGTAGCGACGCCGCAACTGGACATCGATCTGCGACCACGCGTTGTCCACACGGTTGCGCAGAGTGATGAGCCTGTTGTAGATGCCGATCACGACGACCGCGACGACGACCAGCAGCAGGCCAAGGCCACCGACACACAGAAGCGCGAGCTCCATCAGATCCTCCTCAAGCCACAACCGGTCTCCCGGCACCTGTCCCACGGAGCATACCCTACCGGAGCCACCCACCGCTTCGTGGGGTACACTCGACTCCGCACGCCGCCGGGCGCCATGGCCACGTCGACCTCACCCAGGAGAAGGCCCGAGTGATACCGATACGCGATGAGAACCCGACCCGCCGCACGCCGTGGGTGACCGTGCTGTTCATCGCCGCGAACATCGCGGTCTTCGCCTATCAGGCGACCCTGGACGCCGCGGCGCTCCAGGCCTTCTGGACCCGCTGGGCCTTCGTGCCGTCGCGCTTCCTCGCCGACCCGTTCTCACCGGACCAGCTCGCCACCGTCGTGAGCGCGATGTTCATGCACGCCGGATGGGTGCACATCGGCGGCAACATGCTCTACCTGTGGATCTTCGGCAACAACATCGAGGACCGCTTCGGCCATCTCGGCTTCACGGCGTTCTACCTGGTCAGCGGTGCCGTCGCCACGTTCGCGCAGACGGCAGTGGCGCCCGCGTCCACCATCCCCAACCTGGGCGCGAGCGGTGCGGTCGCCGGCGTCCTCGGCGCGTACATGCTGCTCTTCCCCGGCGCCGCCGTGATGACCATAATCCCGATCCTCATCTTCATCGAAGTCGCCCGCGTGCCGGCGTACCTCGTCATCGGGTTCTGGTTCGTGCTGCAGCTGGGCAACGGATTGGCGTCGCTCGGCCCTGAGCTGGCGACGAGCGGAGGTGTGGCCTGGTTCGCCCACATCGGCGGGTTCGTGGCAGGACTCGCCATCGCGGTACCCGCGGCAATCAGAAGTCGTGGCCGCCGCAGGTCACGAGCCAGGGTGATCCGATGAACCGGCGCGCAGGCGCGCGGTGGAGGCCTTAACCGAGCTCGCCGAGCAGGTCCTCCACGCTCTCGACACCGGCGAGCTGGCGCCTGAAGTACTCGCAGTATGCCTCGCCGGCGCGCTCCCGCTCGGCGCGCACGCGCTCGTCCTCGAGCTCCTCCGCCTTCCCGAGGTCGTGTGCCAGCATGCGGGGCGCGTTGTCGCTAGCGTCCTCGTTGTGCCGTGCCAGCTCCATCGCGGCCCCGAGCAAGTTCGGGACGCGAAGCTGGGTGCGCAGCGGCGCGTGACAGTGCGGGCATTCAAAGAGGACCTGGACGGAGTCCGGGCCGCGGAAGACGACAGCGCTGATGTCCTCAAGCCCCAAGTCGATGCGGCCGTCGGTCGGGCAGATGAGCGAGAACTCCACCGTGCCTCGCCTCCTTGCGCTCGTCTCCATCATACAGCCGGTGTCCGGGAAATGCTGTGCTAGTATCGCCGCATGCCTTCGACCTCCTCTCAGCAAGAGCCGTGCCCGCCGAGAAGCGCGCGCTTCGCGCGCGGCATGGGCCTCGGATTTCCCATCCTCTTGGGCTACCTTCCGATCGGGATGGCCTTCGGGGTCCTCGCGGAAAGCCTCGGCTTCACCCCGCTGCAGGCAACGGCATGCTCGGCACTCGCGCTCGCGGGAGCGTGACAGTTCATCGCGCTCGCACT
>JAJZRZ010000187.1 GCA_021850085.1 Actinomycetes bacterium
TCCGATCTGTATACCCGCCTGCGTGAACACCATCCGCGTCGAGAAGTACGCCAGCGGTGCAGAAAGCCAGCTTGTCAGTGCGTGGACAGGTAGCACGCCGAGGCCGACACCGGCGGTCACCGCCAGGTACGCACCCGCGATGCACGCGGCGTACTCCCACCGCGTGCCGCGTACGCCGACGCGCGTGGCGAGGGTGTGCTTGCCCACCGTCCGGTCCTGATCGATATCCCTCAGGTTGTTCACCACGAGGATCGCGGTGATGAGCAGCCCGAGGGGGACTGACATGAGCCACGCCGCCGCGCTCGTGGTCCCGGCCTGCACCCAGTACGTGCCGACCACAGCTGTCACGCCGAAGAACAGGAAGACGAACACCTCTCCCAGCCCGTGGTACCCGAGCGGCCACGGGCCGCCCGTGTAAGCGAAAGCGGCGAGGATGGCGGCCAGGCCGATCACGAGCACGAGCCATCCCTGCACCCACGTGAGATAGAGTCCCGCCGCGAACGCGGAGGTGAACACCGCGATCATCCCGCGCTTCACCTGCGTCCGCGTCAGCAGCCCCGCCTGCGTGACGCGTGTCGGGCCGAGGCGTTCGGCTGTGTCCGCACCGCGCTCGTCATCGTACACGTCGTTGGCGAGGTTGCTGCCGATCTGGAGCAACAGCGCGATCACGAGTGAGGCGAGTGCCGGCCCCGGCGAGAATGCGCCATCGTTCCAGGCGAGCGCCGTCCCTGCGATGACGCTTGCCGCAGCGGCTGGAAGGGTCTTTGGGCGGATTGCGAGGAGCCACACGCGCGCACGACCCGGGTGCACCTGTCCGTGATCGACGGTTGTGAGCATGCGGGACCCCTCTCCTTTGCCCGGGCGATGTAGGAAAATGATACTCCAGCACGCGTCAACGACCCGAGGCGCAGGTTCGGGTAGCTACTCCATGACTAGGGGGCAGTCCCGGGATGCAGACGATGCAGTGAGGCGCTACCGCGAGATCGTGCTGCTCGAGAGCGCGGTGCTCGTCTCGGGCATCGGCAACGGCATCGCCGCAGTTGCAATCCCGTGGCTCGTGCTCGAGCGCACCGGCCAAGCGACAGCAGCCGGACTCGTGGGTGCAGCGACCGCCCTGCCGCTGCTAGCCTCGGCGTTGTTCTCCGGCTCGATGGTGGACACCTTCGGACGGCGTCGAACGTCGGTGGTCTCCGATGTCTGCTCCGCCGTCTCAGTTGCCTCGATCCCGCTCGTGGACCTGTTCTTCGGCCTCGATATGACGCTCATCGTGATGCTCGTTGTGCTCGGCGCCGTGTTCGACCCTGCTGGCGCCACGGCACGCGAGGCCATGGTGCCCGACGCGGGCACACAGGCGGGGTGGCCCCTTGCGCGGACGAACGCGGTCCACGAAGCAACGTGGGGCGTCTCCTACCTCATCGGCCCGGCCGTCGGCGGCGTGCTCATCTCGTTGGTGGGCGCGGCGGCGACGCTATGGGGCACCGCCGCTGGCTTCCTCATCGCGGCAGTCACGGCGACTTTCATCCGGGTGCGAGGTTCCGAACGGCCGCCCTACGAGGACCGGCCGCGCAATGTGCTCTCAGGCGCGGCCGAGGGCGTGCGGCTTGTTTGGAGCGATCGTCTCCTGCGCGCAACGACCGTGCTCAGCATGCTGCTCGTGGCGGTGTACCTGCCCATCGAAGGGGTCGTGTTGCCGTACATATTCCAGCAGCAGGGGCGCCCGGCGGCACTCGGCCTGGTGCTCACCGCGCTGTCAGCCGGCGGAATCGCAGGAGCGCTCGGCTATGCCGGTATCGGGTCCAAGCTGAGGCGGTACCCTGTCTTTGCAGGTGCGGTGGTACTCGCCTCGGCGTCGATACTCGGAATGTCGCTTGCACCCTCCTACCCTCTGCTGCTCGCGGCCGCCGCTCTGACCGGGCTGTTCTGGGGTCCTGTCAACCCGCTGATCAATATCGCCATGCAGACGCGCACCGACCCTGCGCGTAGGGGGCGCGTGATCGGCGTGCTGATGGCGTCGTACTACGCGGCAGGTCCGCTGGGTTACCTCGCAGCTGGAACGCTCGTGTCCCGATTCGGCCCGGACGTCACCTTCACGGCACTGGGAGTGCTGATCCTGGGCGTGTCACTGGTGATGACCGCGATGCCCGCGATCCGCCTGTTCGACGAGCCGGGAGCTCATGCCGCCGAGTTCGACCCCAGCTTGCCACATCTTTCGTGCCCTGACCCGCGTCTGCCGTGCCCCGCCCCTCTTGACGATGCGTGAGTGCCCGGCGTCACCTCAGCCCAGCGTCCCTTTCAGCGCCTCGGCCGACACCCCTCACGCGTCGTCGTCCTCCCACACCTCCTCGGGCGTGTGTGCGACGAGTTCTTCGATCACAAGCGTGCATGTGTGGTCGGGCGCAACAGGGCGCTCTTCGGGCATCTGGTTGTCGACCATCGACGCCTCCTAACATTGGAGTGCGGTCCATGACAAGTCTAGACATGTCTGGCCGTTAAAAAACGCACCATCAGCCGGCTGTTTGGCACTGACGAATTATCGAGATCGGCTCAGCTAGCTGCTGCCTATGCTGCCCCGGCCCGCTGTCATCTTGGTCTGCAGGTGACGGGCGACCATCGAGATCGCGAAGTTGATCACGAAGTACGCCATCGCGATCACCACGTAGATCGTGATTATCTGTGAGGGCTTCCAGTACTTCGCGGCGAGGATCGTGCCTTTGAACATCAGCTCGTAGGCGCCGATGGCCATGGCGAACGAGGAGTCTTTGATGACCGTCACGAACTGGGAAACGATCGGCGGGATCATCTTGACAACGGCCGGCGGCAGCACCACGTGGCGCATGGACTGGATGAAGGTGAAGCCCTGTGAGCGTGCGGCCTCCCACTGACCGGTGGGCACCGAGTTCAGTCCGCCTCGGATGATCTCGGCTATGACCGCCGAGGTGTAGATCGTCAAACCGATCGTCGCTGCCCACATGGCGGGCAATCCGAGCACGAAGTAGCTCGTCAGGATGAGCAGCAGCGTCGGCAGGTTGCGAATGAACTCGACGTAGGTGGCCGCAGCGTGGCTGATGACCGGAAAGCCCGAGTACCGCATGGAGCCGAGCACGGTGCCGAATGCGAAGCTGAGCACGATCGACAGCGCTGAAATCTGCAGGGTGAGCAGCAGGCCGTAGCCCAACCCGATGTAGAGGATCGGGTCGCTCAGCATCTCCGCGACGGGGCTGTTGATGATCGTGTCCACTAGGCGCCCCTCGTCCGATCTTCGAGTCGACGCGTCAGCACAGCCAGTGGGAAGCACATCGCGAAGTACGCCAGACCCCCGGCGATGTAGGTCGGCCCGTAATGCCTGAAGCGGCCGGCGAACGAATCGCCGGCG
>JAJZRZ010000188.1 GCA_021850085.1 Actinomycetes bacterium
TTGTCCGCGACGTCGATCACCTTGCGCATGCGCACAACATGTGGCGCCACCTCACCCACCTGATCGGCGGACAAGGGATCGTGGTGGCGGCGCTCACCCTCGCGTTCGGGATGCGCGGCGGCGGTGCTGTGTCGCTGTACATGGCCGAGGGCCGTGATGAGCGCATACTTCCGAATGTCGTGCACACCGCGCGCTTCATCTGGTTCGTGACTGTTGTCTACGTGGTGCTCGGCACGACAGCGCTCACCCTGCACAATCTGCTTCTGGGCATGGAGGCCGGCAGATCGTTCTTGCACGCGTTTTGGGCCACGATCGCGTGCTACGACACGGGAGGGTTCGGCCCGCAGTCGCAAAACGCGCTGTACTACCACAGCCCATGGTTCGAGGCGATAACGGTCGTGCTCATGATCGGCGGCACGCTGAACTTCAACCTTCATGCCGACATCTGGCGGGGAGACCGCGCGGAACTGTTCAAGAACATCGAAGCCAGAACGCTCGCAGTGCATTTCGCGCTCCTGTCAGCGGCGGTCGGCCTCGGCCTCGGCGCCACGCAGTACTTCTCGGGAGAGTGGGCGGTCATCCGCAAAGGCGTGTACCACATCTTCTCCGCACACTCGGGGACGGGTCACCAGAGCCTCTATCCTTCCCAGTGGACGCGCGACTATGGGGATCTCGCCCTGGTCGTGATCATCTTGGCCATGGCGCTGGGCGGCATGGCGTCTTCAACGGCCGGAGGCATCAAAGCGATACGGACCGCGCTGATCGGCAAAGGCATCGTCCAGCGGGTGAAGATGGCGATCGCGCCGCAATCGGCCGTAGTCGGGGCCAAGTACCACCATCTGACCGACGTCCGGATGAAGCCCGACACGCTCTCCCTCGCACTTCTGATTTTTGCTTTGTACGTGATCACGTACGTCACAGGGGCGATGGCAGGACTCATGTACGGGTACCCGGCGCGCGAGGCGCTGTTCGAGTCGATATCGGCGACGGCCAACGTGGGCCTGTCCGCGGGCATCACCGCTCCTTCGATGCCGACGGGCCTCAAGTGGGTCTACATGATCCAGATGTGGATCGGCAGGCTGGAGTTCATCGCGGTCCTGGGACTCGTGGCAAGCGTGGTCGCCTCGGTCCGCGGTCGCAAGAGGAGAGGGCGTCCATGAGGTTTCTGGTGGCTGTCCTGTTCGCGGTGGCGGTAGCGGTCGTGCCCGCGCAGGCCGCAGCCCTGCGAACACCGGTGACCACCGGCGTCGTCGAGCTCACCGGCTCCGAAAGCGGGCTCGACGGTGAGACTGTCGTCTTCGAGGGAGAGGTCGTGAGCGAGCTGCTGGCGGGCGGTCCGGGGCACGGCTGGCTGAACGTTCTCGACGGAGGCATGGCTCTTGGCGTGTGGCTTCCGAACGAGATGGCGCGTGAGGTCCGGACCTTCGGGGACTGGAAGAGCAGCGGCGACGTCGTGCGCGTCACCGGAACGTTCAATCAGGTATGCGCTGAGCACGGTGGCGACATGGACGTGCATGCCACCGCGCTGGTGGTGCTGGATCGGGGCGAGGAGCGCAGCCGGCCGGTCTCGTACTGGAAGTTCGCCATCGTGGCAGGGGGGGCGCTCGTGGCCCTATTCGGCTACCGTCGCCTGCGTCGGGCCGAGCAGGAGGGTCTGGATGCGTGACGAGCGGCGTGGGTTCGCGAGCGACAACGCTGCCGGGGTCCATCCGCGGGTGATCGAGGCCGTGGTCGGCGCGAACGCCGGCCACGCGCACGCCTACGGCGATGACGACTGGACGCGGCGCGCTCAGGGACTCATCAGGGAGCAGTTCGGCGAGCAGTCCGAGGCGTACTTCGTCTTCAACGGCACGGGGGCGAACGTCACGGCGCTGCAGGCGCTCATGCGCTCGTTCGAAGCGGTCATCTGTCCCGCGACGGCCCACATCAACCGCGATGAATGCGGCGCCCCCGAGCGCTTCACGGGCGGCAAGCTGCTGCCGGTGGAGGCGCCGGACGGGAAGCTCACGCCTGAGTCGATCGACGGTGCGGTCCGCCACGTGGGCTTCGAGCATGCGTCGCAGCCGCGCGTGGTCTCGATCACCCAGTCCACGGAGTGTGGCACCGTGTACTCGCGCGAGGATCTCGCGGCGGTGGTGGCGGCGGCGCGGAGCCACGACCTGCGCGTGCACGTGGACGGCGCTCGCCTCGCAAACGCCGCGGCTTCGCTCGGGTGCACGCTCGGTCAAGCATGCGAGGGCGCGGATGTGGTGTCTTTCGGCCTGACGAAGAACGGCGCGATGATCGCCGAGGCCGTGGTGTTCCCGTTGCCGTCGTGTGCCGAACGTTTCCGCTTCATCCGCAAGCAAAGCGCCCAGCTTGCCTCCAAGATGCGGTTCGTGGCGGCGCAGTACGTGGCCATGCTCGAGGACGGGCTGTGGCTGCGCAGCGCGCGTCACGCCAACGCGATGGCCGCGCTGCTCGCCGAGCTGGTGCGCGATGTACCCGGCGTACGGATCACGCAGGCGGTGCAGGCGAACGAGGTCTTCGCCGAGATGCCCGCCGAGGCGATACCCGGCCTGCAGGCGGAGTTCGATTTCTACACGTGGGACGAACGCACGGGCGAGGTGCGCTGGGTCACGAGCTGGGACACCACCGAAGATGACGTGCGCCGGCTCGCCGAACGACTCGCCTGCCGGTTGCACGGGTAGCCCTCACCGCCGCTCGGCCAACTCACGGATCGCTGCGACGACGTCGTCTGCATGCCCCTCGACCTTCACCTTCGGCCAGATGCGCGCGATGGTCCCCTCGGGGTCAATGAGGAAAGTCTTGCGCTTGGCGGCCACGCCGAGGACCTCGCGCGCGCCGTACGCGCCGATGATCTCTTTCGTGGTGTCGGCGATCATCGGGAATGTGAGCTCGAACTTTTCGATGAACTTCTGCTGGGTCTCCGGCTTGTCGGCGGACACGCCCACCACGAGGGCGTTCAGGGACTCCAGGGCTTCGGCATGCGCCTGGAAGTCCTTGGCCTCGTGCGTTCAACCAGGCGTGTTCGCCCGCGGATAGAAGTACAGGGCCACCCACCTGCCGCGCTGCTCGGCCAGCCTGAACGGGCCACCTTTGGTGGCGACCGCGTCGATATCCGGCGCCCGCTGTCCGACCTCGAGCTGTGCGTCCTCAGCCATGAGTCCTCCTCGTGCGCGTTGACTTCTCCGCATAGGATACCCCGGGGGTGGTGTAGCATGGCCACATGCGGTTCTTCGTCGATGGCTACAACGTCACCAAGCGTGACCCGGCGACGTCGTCTCTCACCCTCGCCGAGCAGCGCGAGGCGCTCGTGGCCCGGCTCGCGGCGCGCGGTCGTGACCTGCTCGGGAGGGGGGAGATC
>JAJZRZ010000189.1 GCA_021850085.1 Actinomycetes bacterium
GAGGTTCTCGAGTCTCGTGTCGGGGGTCGCGCCGGTCGCCGTGCCCATCCGCCCGTCGCCCGATTCCTGCTGGGCGGCAGTGGACCACGCGAGCATCTGCTCATACGTCAGCTTGGGCAGGTTGATGTCGGGAACCGATACCGACCTGCTCGAGATGTGGATGTTCGACTCCTTGCCGCCGACATCCCCGTCGCAGTACACGCGTATCGGTGCTAGACTCTCGCCGAGCAGCCCAGAACCGCTGACAGTGATGTTCCCCCCTTTGACGAACAGCGGGCCCTCGCGCACCGACATGTTTGAATCGATCTCGATGTTCCCCTTCATATAGAAGGGGCCCAAGATGTGGGAGCTGCCGTTGAGTCCGCTGGTGCCCGTGATGAGCGACTGGGGCCCGATTCCGGCGAAGTTCATCTTCCAGAGGTTGAAGTAATAGAAGCGCTGGATGAGCCGCTCTTTGCCGCCGTCCTTTCCGACCCCGTCCGACACGAGTTTGAACTCACCCTCGTTCCCGGCCGAGCTCACGCTCACCTTGTACGAACCCTCGCTCGTGGTTCCTTCCATCGAGTGCAGCGTGTCGGGATTGAATGTGGCAAGCGCGATGTCGAGGCCGGCCGCGGCAGCCCGGAAGGCGCGTGTCTCATCGTTCGTGCGCGCCGCCTCGTGCAGCGACTGGCGAGCGAGGGTGAAGGCGCCGATGGCGAGCACGCTGACCACGACCATGATCCCGATGACGGTGACCATCGCGACACCGGAATCATCGCTTCTGGCGCCTGCATGCCGCATCTTCGTCAACATCTCCGACGCCTTCTCTCCACTACTGGTTCCGGAAGTACACACGACGGGAGTCGATGACCGTCTCGCCGTCGCGCTCGGCCGCGATGGTGATGAGCATGCTCGCCGCGTACTGCTGGATGTGATCCACGGGCTGGCCGCTGATCTCCACTCCGCTGGCATTGAAGTACCTGAACAAGGGTATCGGCGAGCTGAGTCTGCGATTCACGTTGTTGGTCGACCAGATGGAGGTCCTGGGCGTCGGGCTGTCGCTCGTCTCGCTGCTCGTCACAAGCAGCCTTCCGTCCGTTGTGACCTGGAAGATGTACTGTTCCAGCAGGTCGTCGTGGTCCCGGTCCGTGGTGGCGCGGCACCACCAGCGCGGATCCTGCACGATATTGGCCGAGTCGTGGAACCGGATGTCGAGCTGCTGCATGTATATCTTCTCGGCGTACTCGAGAGGCTGGCCGATCTCGCGGCTGAGCCAGGCGTCCTCCGTGGCCTTATCGGCGCCACGCGCCGCCAGATCGAACATCGTCCACCCGACACCCAACACGAAGCCGAGCAAGATGATCACCACCACGAGCTCGGTGAGGGTGAAGCCTTCATCTTTGCGCAGGGCCTCGCGCATGTTCACCACGTGCCCTCTGTGAGCGTTCCGTTCGCCGTCAGGGTGGGGCACTGCCCGAGATTCGACGTCCACGTCCCTGCTGTGCCGCCCAAGAAACCTCCCGGAGTGCACGTGACCTTCACGTAGAACCCGATGGAGGACGGCTTGGACGTGATCTTCGTGTACGTCGCTGGAACGAACGTCCACGCCGAGCTGCCGCTCGTGGTCCCGATCACCACATCGTTCGTCCACGGGACACCCCGGTTGTCGACGCCGCTTTCGACCATATGCCATTCGGCCGTCACCAGCGCCCCGCTCGTCAACGAGAAGTTGGGCGGCGTGACCGAAAGTGACGGCCGGATCTCATCGATGGCACCGCCCCGCACCCTCACCTCGTACGTCCCGGTGAGCCTCGGCCGCGACACGAACGGCGCGGCCATCTTCACCCAGGCCGAGGTGTTCGGCGGTTCGACGGTCGGATCGGCATTCAGCGCGATCACCGACCGCGGGCTGAGCGCGCGGACGCGCGCATAGTAGCGGTTGAAGGGTTGCGCCTGAACGATCCATGACGCCTCCGCTCCCCGGTAGCCCTGCGCCGGACCCCAGGCGGAACCGGTCTCGAACGGGTCGCCCGTCGTGGAGGTGGAGCCCTGGACCCGCATCTCGATCTGGTACTGGGGCGCCAGAGTCGTCCCATCGTAGACGGTCGGCCACGACAGCGTCCCCCCCATCGACCCCGCTCCCGCATGCACCGGCGCGGCGGGGTTCGCCGGCGGATGGTTGTCCACGAGCAGCTGGCGGGACCTGTAGACCTCGATTCCCGTGTTGTCGCGCACGTAGACCACCACCGTGCGCAGGCCGTCCGGGAACCACTGCGTGCCGCTTTCTTGGAAGGTGGTGTCCCAGTAGTAGATCGGCGGATTCCACAACTGCGTCCCGATGCTCCATTCGGCCGACGCGGTCGTCGTCGCCGACCGCAGCTTCCGGACGTTGTCCACCCAGTACGAGCCACTCTCGAGGATTCGGCCGGTCGAGGCTGCTGCCTGTACCTGGATGGGCGTGCTCGTGCCGTAGACGACGGCTCCTTCGGTCGGCGTGGCGGAGGTGAACGTGATGGTCGGGTCGGTGGCCGCATTGCGGGCACCGCCCACGAGGTACTGCGCGCGGTTGCGGATGAGCGCCATGAGGCTGAAGTTGCGCGCATACCCGTCGGCGCGAGTCACGGCCACGGCCAGATGCAGCTCTTTCAGATTGCCGTGGGGATCGATGGGTGACACCGCCACGCTGGGCGTGATGGTGATCTTGTACGACCCGTTCTGCGACACCGTGGTCTCGATCGATCCCGTGGGTGAGGTGGAGGGGGCGACTTTGGCGAAATCCAGTGAACGGACCCACTCGACGTAGCTGTTCACGGCGTTGTTGGCGACGTTCAACTCCCGGGCCTGGGCGCTCATGTGGATCGTCTGCATGAGCAGGGACAGGATGCCCGTGAGCACGATGAACAGGATCGAGGCCGCAACCACCAGCTCGACCAGGGTCATACCCTCATCGTGCCGAGAGTCCCTGTGGCTCACGAGAATCACTTCCGATCGCCCCTGACGCACACCGGACGGACCCCTCGTCCGCGTCCTACCAATCTGGTATCGGCACGGCCGGCGCACCGCTTGAATGCCATAGGACGGCCCGAGCGTGACGCCGGTCACATGAGTCCGATGAGTTCAAGATACCACGCCACGAGTGCGGGACCCCCGAGAGCCGTCACGGCTGCCGCGGCCGCCAGGAACGGGCCGAACGGGATGCGGCGCTCGGCCAGCCGCGTGCCCCTGTTGAATGCGAGACCACCGATGGCGGCCATGACGGAACCGAGGAACAGCGCGACGAGCACGTATGGCCCGAGGAATATGCCCAGCGCCGCCAAGAACTTGACGTCACCCATCCCGAGGCCGCGCGTGCGACGCACGGCGGCGTACGCGGCCGCGATC
>JAJZRZ010000190.1 GCA_021850085.1 Actinomycetes bacterium
GCCTCTGACCTCTTGGCCGCCCTCGTGCTGTACGGCGTCATCACGCTGTTGCTGCTCATCGCCGTCGTCGCGGCCATCATGTTTCTCATGGCCTCGCCCGAAGAGGAGAGGGAGTCGTTCTCCAAGGACGACTTCTATGATCCGGAGGAAGAGGGGCGGCCGGGCGAGCTTCGGCCGCGCCCGGAGCCGGCGAGCGCACCGTCTCCAGAGGTCCTCCGGACTCCGCGGTCGCGCATCGCGACACTCGGCATCACCGCTCTCGTCGTCATCGCTTCGTGGGTCGCCGCTGGCTTCACCACCTCCGCCGATATCGTCTGCACGAGTTGTCACCTGTCCACGCCGCATAGCGAGGTGGACAGGACGGTTCTGACCGATCCGCATGTGAACACCGCGTGCGTCTCGTGCCATGAGCCCGGGGGCATAGCCGGGCGGTATTTCTGGGACGTGCCCGGCCGTCTCGCGCACTTCGTGGACGGCGCGGTCTCTATCGGCCTGCAGGAGGAGTACGGCCGTATCACGCAGGCCGCCTGCCTCTCGTGTCACCGTCCGGTCCTCGCCGGGCAGGTGAGCTCTCCGGAGCGCGGTTTGCGGATGTCGCACGCCGAGCCGTACGAGGCGTCGATGCGCTGCATCGACTGCCACACGGCGAGCCAGGGCGTCGTCACGGCGCATGACGCGGGGATGAACCCCTGCCTGCGTTGCCACGACTCGAAGATCGCCTCTGCCGAGTGCGACACGTGCCATGACAGGGGTGCGGCGGCCGCCGCACGCGCGCGGACCACCCAGTTCGCGAGACCGCAGATCGCGCAGGTCAAATGCGGCGGATGCCACGACGAGGAGCGGGAGTGCGACTCCTGCCATGGTATCCGCATGCCGCATTCGAGGCAGTTCATGGTGGTGAACCACGCGCGCGCCGGCGCGGTCGACTACTGGGTGAACGGAGGCAGGGTTTGCGCCAAGTGCCACACACCCACCCGGCGCCCCTGTACGAGATGCCATGCCATGTGGCCGGGTCAAGGTCACCCGCGCAGCTTGATCGAGGAGCACAAGAGCGCGAACGAGGCGCGGTGCGACACGTGCCACCAGACGATGGCGCCCACCAACTCGCGCCGGTTCTGCATCGACATGTGTCATACGGAGTCGGCCATGAGGGAGAGTCCTCGCTAGCATGAACTCTTCGCACAGGCAAGGCCAGCCTGGGCCGTGGGGGGTGCCGGCTGCCCTGCTCGCGCTCGCGTTGCTGGCGCCCGGCGCCTGGCTCGTCGTATCGCTTCCCCCGGTGCCGGTGGCGCAGGCGTTCAACGTGGCATCCGCGGGCGCCTGGCTCGTCGCGTGCGGCCTCGGAGCCGTGACTCTGACGACGCTCGACCGGCGCTTGGCTGCCGCGCTCGGCGTGCTCGGCGCGGCGGTGCTCGCGTCGTACCTGCTCGGCGGATCGCTTCTCGAGGTTGCCTTCTACGACTTGTTCGGCAACATGCCGCTGGTGGGGTGGCTTGCTTACCCCGCCGTGTTCATCGCGGCCGCCACCGCGGCGTGGGACCGCCGCGGGCTTGAGCGAGCCGTCGAGGTGGTCGTGGGTGTCGGCGCGGTGCTGGCGTCGGTGATGGCGCTCCAGCAGCTGACGACAGAGACGGTGCGCGTTTTCGGAAGCCCCGCGTACGCCGTGACCGCGCTCGTGCCGCTCGTGCCGCTCGCGGCGTGGCGCGCAGCATCGCGCACAGGGATGGCGGCAGCGGCGTGGTACGCGGCGGGGGGCGTCATCACCGCCGCCCTCGCCTTCGCGTCGGGCTCGCTGATGGGAGCGGTCGCCAGCGCGTTCTCCGTGCTTGCTTCGATCGCGATCCACCCCACGCCCGCCGCCGCCGCTCGCGCATGGCCAGTCGTCCGGAAGGTGGCCGTCATGATCGCCGCCACCCTGGTGACCGCTCTGCTCTTCGTCCAGGTGCCCGCCGTGAGCGGCACGTTGGCCGGGCCGGACTCGGTCGCCCGTTTGGGCAAGAACGTTGTGTCGCGCGCGTACCTGTGGGAAGGCGCTCAGGCCATGGTCGCCGAAAGGCCGCTCTTCGGCTTCGGGCCCTCGGGGTATCGCGTAGCGGCCGCGGAGTACCTCGATCCGCGTGCCCTGCAGTTCACGCCGGACGTCGCGGGGAACATCGACCCCACGGTGTACAGCCCGCAGTCGCCCCACTCGGTGTTGTGGGAGATCGCGACGCGGCTCGGTCTCGTGGGCCTCGGCGCGTTCATCGCGCTGCTCGTCGTGTGGCTGTTGCTGGTGAGGGACAGAGCCGCGTCGGAGGATCCGGCCGCGCCGCGCCGCGCGCTCGCGGTCGCGTTCGCCTCCGCGCTCGTCTCGCTTCTCGTCAACCCCGTCGTGTTCGCGATCGGCCTTTTCGCACCCGTGGCCGCGGGGCTGGCCGTGGCGCAGCACCGTGAGCAGGCACGCCTTCGGGCGGCCAACCCGGGCGCCGTGCTCCTCACGGCAGCGGGGGCGATACTGGTTGCGGCCGCTGTGTGGGCCGGGATCGGCGAGGTGCGGCTCGCGTCGAGCGCCGGCGCGGACGTCGGTGCCGCCATCAAGCGCTACGAGCAGGCGCCCCAGATAGTGCCCTGGCACCCGGTCGCTGAACGCAGCCTCCTCGAACTGCGTCTGTACTCGGCGGAGGACACCGCCTCCGTGGGAGCGGTGCAGCGCGACGTGGACGTCGCCCGGCCGGCTGTGACCTCCTTCCGGCCGAACTTGGTGAGCCTCGCGGCGTTCTCGCTCGCACAAGCCGAGCGGACCGGCCGAACCGACGTGACATGGGAGATCGGCATGCTCGACCAGGCGGCCGAGCGCCTCCCGCCGATACCCTCTCTTGTAGCCGAGCGGCTACACGCGGCGGTCGTGACGGGCGATCGCGGTGCCGTCCGGGAGGCGCTTCCCGACGCCGAGCGGTGGGGTGCCCCGTACCCCCTCACGGAGCGGTACCTGACGCAGGCGCAGGCGCTGCTCGGCCCGTAGGCGGCCGCTTCAGGCCGAGCGCCGCGCGGCGAACCCCGGCTCGAGCCGCTCCATCGCCGCGTTGAGCGCCGATACGTTCCCGCTGTCCGCTGCGGCCTCGAGGGCCGCGATGTCCTCGGCGAACCGTGCGGCGGGAACGTCCACGCGGTCGACCCGCAGGATCTTGTCTCGGTTGGTGGGGAGCAGGCCTTCAGAGTCCGCGACCAGTTCCTCGTGCAGCTTCTCCCCGGGCCGCAGACCGGTGAAGGTGATGTCGGCCGGAACGCCGGAGAGCGCGATCATCTTGCGAGCGAGCTCGGCGATCCTCACCGGCTCGCCCATCT
>JAJZRZ010000191.1 GCA_021850085.1 Actinomycetes bacterium
GCTCGTGAACCCCACGTATGGCGGCGTCACGGCGAGTTTCGCGGTACTCGCCGACGTCATCTTCGCAGAGCCCGGCTCTCTCATCGGTTTCGCCGGTCCCAAGCTTGTCGAGCAGACCATCCGCCGCTCCGTGCCGAAGGGCTTCCAGAGCGCATCGTCGCTCGTTGAGCACGGGATGATCGATGCCGTCGTCTCGCGCGCCGAACTGCGGGAACGCATCGCCGCCGTGCTCGGCTGTCTGACCCCGCGCGTCCATGGCGGGGTGGTGTGAGTTGGCCCGCTTCGCGATGGAGTTCGAGCGGCCGATCGTCGAGCTCGAGGAGAAGCTCGCGACGCTCCAGCGGCTCGACATGGCAACGATGCCGGACCTCGCAGCCGAGATCAAAGACCTCGAGCGTGAGATCGAGCGGTTGCGCCAGACGCTGTACTCGGCGCTGTCGCCTTGGGAACGCGTGCAGATCAGCCGGCATCCCGAACGGCCGAAGACGAGCGACTACGTTGAGCAGCTCTTCACCGATGTGGTCGAACTGCGGGGTGACCGCGTCTTCGGCGACGATCAGGCAATCCTGGCCGCACTCGCCGCCATCGACGGCAGGCGCGTGGTGGTGATCGGTCACCGGAAGGGAAAGACCACCAAGGAGAACGTCAAGCGCAACTTCGGAAGCCCACATCCTGAGGGCTTCCGCAAGGCGGAGCGGGCGATGAAGCTGGCAGCCAAGTTCGGACTGCCGGTGGTGACGTTCCTCGACACCGCCGGTGCCTCACCCGGTCTCGAGGACGAGGAGCGCGGGCAGGCGTGGGCGATTGCGAGGTGTCTCGCCACGCTCTCTGACCTGCCGGTCCCCGTGGTCGTGGTGGGCATCGGCGAAGGCGGCAGCGGAGGTGCGCTTGCCATCGGCTTCGGCGACCGGCTCATCATGCTCGAGAACGCCTACTACTCCGTCATCAGCCCTGAGATGTGTGCCGTGATCCTTCACAAGGATGCCTCGCGAGCACCGGAGACCGCCTCGGCCCTGCATCTGACCGCGCAAGACCTGCTACGGCTGGGAATCGCCGACGAGATCGTCGCGGAGCCGCTCGGTGGGGCACACCGGGATCCAGCGCCGGTGATGGCCGAAGTGGGGATGCGCATCGGCCAAGCGCTGGACGCGCTTGCGGGCCGCAGCGCCGAGGAATCGCGCGACGCGCGGTACGGCCGTTTGCGCGCTATAGGCGTGTACAGCGAGAGTATCGGGTAACACGCGAACTGCAGGATCCTACCGCGGGGGAGTGAGCCGGCCATGCTGAGATCCGGATCCAAGATAAGGCGGGTGGGCATGCTGTTCAGCGGCGGTCCCGCGCCAGCTGCCAACGCCGTCATCTCGGCAGCGGCACTCTCGTTCCTCAACGACGGGATCGAGGTGCTCGGCTATCTCGACGGGTACGAGAACCTCGAGAACTTTTCGCCGGACCGGCCGCTTGAAGAGGGCCGGCACTACATTCGCCTCACCCGCGACGACGTCAGTGGAATCCGGAATCGTAAGGACATCATCCTGCGCACCTCTCGCGCCAATCCCGGTAAGCCCATCGGCGAATACAGCCACCTCGGCGACACGGAGCGCAACCGCAAGCTCCGCAATGTGTGCATGTGTTTCGAGCACTGCGAGCTCGACGCGCTCGTGTCCATCGGTGGCGATGACACGCTCAAGACCGCCAACTACCTCTGCAACATCCAAGATGTCGTACCGGGGATGCGGGGTACGCAGATCGTCCACCTGCCAAAGACCATCGATAACGACTACTACGGCATCGACTGGACCTTCGGCTTCTTCTCGGCCGCGCACTTCGCCGCCGCTGAGATCCGTAACCTCGGCGCCGACGCACGTTCCACACAGGCCTGGTACGTGCTCGAGATCATGGGCCGCAAGGCCGGATGGCTCACCTACGCGGCAGGCATCGCCGGTGAGGCCACGCGCATGCTCTCGGTGGAGGACTACGAGGGCGAGTTCGACGTCCGTGCCGAGGCCGCCGAGTTCGCCGAGCTTATGATCCACCGCGAGCGGGACGGACGGCCGTACGGCATCATCTGCATGGCCGAGGGGTTGGCGGACCGTCTACCCGAGGAGATGCGCCCCAGCTTCACCGACAGCCACGGTAACCTGCGTCTCGGCGACGCGCAGGTGGGCCGTGTTCTGGCCGAGGCCATGCAAGAGGCCTACGAGCACAAGATGGGCCGCAAGCCCGTCGTGCGCTACAAGCAGATCGGCTACGAGGTGCGCTGCGCCGAGCCCAGCGCGTTCGACGTGCTGCTGGGCACGCAGCTCGGCGTGGGTGCGTACCGGGCGCTGGTGGAGGAAGGTCTCTCGCGCGTGATGGTCAGCGTGGAGGACCAGCTGTCGCTCAAGTACGTCCCGTTCGATGATCTCATCGATCCCGTCACCTTGCGTACCCGGGTGCGCTTCATCGACAAGAAGAGCGACTTCTACCGCCTCGCCCGCGCCCTCGAGTATCAGGGCATGCTCGATGATTTGCACCGCCGGGAGTCCCAGTGATCGACCGCGAGCTGATCCGCCTCTTCAGGGAGATGGGTCGTGACCTGTTCGTCTCGGGACTCACGACCAGCCATGGCGGTAACATGAGCGTCCGCGCGGGTGACCGGATCGTGATCACCCGTCGCGGCTCGATGCTCGGGCGCCTGACCAGTGACGACCTGGTCGAGACCGAAATGGCGCCGTGTGACAGGGACGAGCGCTGCAGCCGTGAGATCGTCGTGCATCGGGCGATTTACGCGGCCACGGACGCGAGCGCGATAGTGCACGCACATCCGCCGCACACGGTGGCGCGCAGCTTCGGGCACGAGACCATCGCGCCGGCCGACTCCGAGGGCCTGTACGTGCTCGGCGAGGTCCCGGTGGTGAGCGCATCGAGCACGATAGCGTCAGCCGAGGCGGGCGCGGTGCTCGCCGCCGCTCTCAAGAGCGCGCCGGTCGCCGTTCTGAGCACGCATGGCCCCTTCGCGAAGGGCGCGACGCTCGAAGAGGCGTTCATGCACGTGAGCGTGCTCGAGGCGAGCGCGACCATCCTCGACCTGCTGGGGCTCTAGGACCGACTCGTGTCACCGCCACATCGAGCGGGCGCTCGCGCGGATGCTCTGAGTCGTCGTGACCGCGGCCGCAGCGCCTTCGGCGCGTGGCTCTTCAGGGCGCGCTTGGCTCTCGGAGAACAGCGGTCTCAGCCGGTCCGGGACGAAGCGGGTGCGCTGTGCGTAGCCGTACGCATCGGAGCGGCCGCGTCCGGCGGCGTAGTAGCGCAGGGGGTGCGTAACGTACAATGCGTCC
>JAJZRZ010000192.1 GCA_021850085.1 Actinomycetes bacterium
TGGCGATGTGGCCGAGCGCAGCCGTCGCGGCATGGATGCGTGCCACCCACCAGCTCGACAGCCCGAGGACCTCGTCCCAGTAGAACGGCAGCAGCCACGCGGCGGCCGGCTTCGTACCGCACATCCTGCCCAGCAACTCGAGCGGATGCCGCTCCCATTGCGTTCTCATGCGGTCGATCGCCGCCGAGACGAGCAAGCGGTTTCGCTCCGGTTCGCCACCCTCGAAGCCGTCGAGGAGGGATGCCATGGCCTCGAACGAGCCCGTGCCGTAGGGATGGAAGGTCTGGAACGTCCCCTCGAACAGCGGGAACCCGGCACCCGTGGTCGTGGGCACGAACTCGCCGAAGAGGCGATGGTTCCTCACCCACCATGGGGCGAGCGCGAGCACGAGCACGAGGGAGGCGACGCCCGTCCACATCGCCACCTTCCGCGCAGGGATCCCAGCTACAAGCAGGTAGGACACACCCGCCAAGGCCAGGACCGCCATCGTCTCCCGGACGTAGAATCCCGCGCACAGCGCCGCGATGGACGCTACGGCTGCCACCCGTGACCTCGTGCGGCGGAATCGGAAGAGGCTGAGCGTGAAGAGGAGCACGAGCACGCCGAACAGATTCTCGGTAAGCGGCAAGTTCCCCGCGTAGATGTGCGCCGGCGTCGCTGCGAGCATCCCCGCGGCGATGAGACCTGTCGGGGGACTGCCCAGCTCGACGCCGATCAGGTACACGAGGAGGATTGTGAGCAGGCCGAGGAAGAGCATCGCCAGCTTGATGAGAAGGTACTCTCCGAAGAACGTCTGGCCGAGCACGACGGCTGGGACGAGGAACCACACGAACCCGGGCATCATCATTGCCGAAAGCTCCGGCCCCCGCAGCGTGAAGGCACCGGTCTCAGCCATGACCCTCGCTGAGTCCAGGTACCACTGCGCATCGAAGAACCCGCCGTCGTAGCTCACTCCGAACTCCGCCACAGACGCGATTCGGAGCGCCGCGGCAACAACCAGGATACCCGCGATGCAACGCCGGCATGTACGATCCGCGCCCATCTTGACCACGTGTGTCCTCCCACCATCTCAGCTATATGATGGTAGCGCGAACACCTCGAGCCGCGTCAGAGACCGGAGCTGCGATGACCACCCCGCGTGCCCCACGAGAACCCTTGGTCTCCATACTCACGCCCTCTTTCAAGCAGGCGGCATGGCTACCCGACAATCTCCGGTCGGTGGCATGCCAGACCCATCCGCGCATCGAGCACATCGTGATGGACGGCGGCTCCGCCGACGGCACGGTCGAGCTGCTGCGCCAAGCCGAGAGCGGCCCACGGCCGCCGGTGTGGCACAGCGAGCCCGACCGCGGGCAGGCGCACGCGCTCAACAAGGCGTTCGCCGCCTCATCGGGCGAGTACATCGGCTGGCTGAATTCGGATGACGCCTATTTCGACTGCGACGTGGTGCGCGACGTGGTGCGCTTCTTCGAGCGGCACCCGGACGTGGACGTCGTGTACGGCCACGGGCTGCAGACCACGGCCGACGGAGCCGCGATCCAGGTGCTGTGGGTGCCCCGATTCGACCCGGAGTTGCTGCGGATGCTCGACTTCGTGATACAGCCCGCCGCGTTCGTGCGCCGATCCGCGCTCGCCGAGCCCATGCTCGACGAGTCGTTCCACTTCGGCATGGATTACGAGCTGTGGCTGAGGCTGATGTCGCAGGGGCGGCGCTTCGCGCGCATCGACCGCTTCGTGGCGATCGACCGCCACCACGGTGAAAGGAAGTCCTCGACCATCAAAGACGTCCACCTCGAGAACCTCGGCATGCTCGATGCGCGGTACGACATGCTGCTCGGCCCCGAGCACGAACGCAGGCGCTCGGCGTTCTACATCCGGCAGCGTCTGGCGGGGACCCTGCTGGTCCCCCGCATCCGGCAGCCGCTGGCCTTCTCGACGCCTGCGCGCATGCGCGCAGGGCTGGTGCGCCGCCAGCTCGTGCAGCGTCGGAGCAGCTGGCCCGCCGAGTACCGGTGAAGCTCACCGCGAAGGGTCGAACGCTCCCATCCGCCTCAGCAGGCCCAGGTACGCGCGCTCAGGGAGCCTGCAGAACGCGTCGAGCAACCACCGCTGAGTACTCACGGCCCTGAGCAGCGGGTTCGGCCACAATTCTTCGCACACCGGATCGCGGCGCCAGTCCCCGAAACGCTCGTGCAGCAGCTCGAAAGCCCCACGCGAGAACGCGCGCTGCCAGCGCCCGGATGCGCGCAGGAACAAGTCCGGATACCGACCGGCTATCAGATGCGTCAGGTGGAGACGGAGCAACGGGCCGCGGTTGGCCGCGAATATGCCACGTTCCGAGTACTCCGCGTCCAGGATCCTGAAGCCCTCGAGCAGATCGAGGAAGTTCGCTCCGTAGTGCGCTGTGATCGACTCAGGCCGGCGGTGGCGGTACCGGTACAGCGGCAGGTCCACCTTCTCCACCCGGTTCGCGGCCGCAAGGAGCCGATACGTCGTCGGGAGGTCCTCGAACGCCAGCCCCACGGGGAACAGGACACCGGTCCGGGTGAAGAGCGACCGGGCGTAGAGCTTGTCGCAGGCGCTGGCGCCCACTCGGTAGAGCAGACGCGGCTCTTCGGCCAACGAGTGCCCGAACACGGCCATCTCCGGCTCGGGGTGGAACGTCCCCGCTGCCTCCGAGGCGCCATCGACGAAGTCGAGGATGCCGCAGACGACGATATCCGCACCCGTGGCCACGGCGCGCTCGTGCATGCGCGCCAGCATCTCGGGTGCCACGGTGTCGTCGGCATCGACGAACGAGACGTAGCGGCCGTGCGCGCATGCGAGCCCCGCATTGCGCGCGTCGCCCAAGCCGCCGTTCGGTTTGTGCACGACTCGGATCAGCCCTGCGTGCCGCGAAGCGTACCGCTCGATGATCCTCGCCGAACCGTCCGTGGAGCCGTCGTCGACGATGACGATCTCGAAATCCCGGAAAGACTGCTGGAGCAACGAGTCCAGGCATTGCGGCAGGTAGGCTGCCACGTTGTAGACGGGGACGATGACCGTGATCGCCGGCTGCTGCGCCCGGGCGGCATCCGACCCAGTGCCGTGCGTGTCAGGATGAGGGGTCACTGGCCTCGCATCTCGCGGGTGCGGCATACGGCGACATGATAGCATCGCCTAGCACGAAGTCCGTCGGCTGCCACGGGTGGGGCTAGATGAAAGACGCACGCTTCTTGCGCGCTTTGCTCTCCGCTGTGAGACGCAGTCTGCGCAACCGCTTCTACATCATCTACGGCATGCGGGGCACCGCTCCGATCAACCCTGCCTTT
>JAJZRZ010000010.1 GCA_021850085.1 Actinomycetes bacterium
AGATGCCCTTGAGCTCGTTCTTGACGGCCGCGACCGCGTCCATCCGGGAGTGCTTGTCCGGGTTGTGGAGCGCAGCTCGCATCTTCTCGGCGCCCGCGGAGAAGATGCGGTCTCGCAACTCGGCGGACGGCTCGTCGAAGACGACATTCATCGGCGTGATGTCGAGCTGGGCCAAGAATTCTTCTTGCTTGGTGCAGAACTCGGCGATGGCCTCCTGAGCGAATGCGAGGGCTGAGAGCATGTCCTCTTCGGACACTTCGTTCGCGCCGGCTTCGACCATGAAGACCGCATCGCGGCTTCCTGCCACCACGAGATCGAGATCGGATGCGTCGGTCTGCTCGAACGTCGGGTTCACCAAGAACTCGCCGAACTCGTCGCGGCAGATGCGGACGCCCGCAAGCGGGCCTTCGAACGGGATGCCCGCGGCCATGAGCGCAGCCGAGGCGCCCATTATCGAGATCACGTCGATCTGGTGCTCCTGGTCGGCGGAGAACACGGTCGCGATGATCTGCACGTCGTTGCGAAATCCATCAGCGAAAGCCGACCGAAGTGGCCGGTCGATCATGCGAGCAGTCAGCGTCGCTTTCTCGCTCGGACGCGTCTCGCGCTTGACGAAACCGCCGGGCAGACGCCCCGCGGCGTACATGCGCTCTTCGAAATCCACCGTGAGTGGGAAGAAGTCGAGATCCTTCGGCTCCTTGCTCGCGGTGGCGGTGACGAGCACCATGCTGTCACCCTGACGTACAAGAACCGCGCCACCGGCTTGTTTGGCCAGTTCCCCGGCCTCGAGCGTGTACTGCTTGCCGTACAGCTCGAAGTGTGAAGTTACCTTTCCCATCCTTCGGCCTCTTCTCCGGCCGGTCCAGCCCCCATGGCTGTCGGCCTGATCGTTCCGGGACCCCTGGTCCCGGTTCCGCCCGCGCCCTCGCGGCGCGGGCCGCTCCAATGGGGTTTGTGCCCCAACATCAGCACAGGCGGGGTGATCCCCGCCTGTGCGTGAGTCCAGTGCCTAGCTGCGCAGTCCGAGCTTGGAGATGATCGCGCGGTAGCGCTCGATGTCGTTCTTCTTGAGGTAGTTCAGCAGTCTCCGGCGCTGGCCGACCAGCTTGAGCAGCCCACGGCGGCAGTGGTGGTCATGCGAGTGGGTGCGCAGGTGCTCCGTCAAATCACGGATACGCTGCGTGAGAAGCGCGATCTGGACCTCGGTGGAGCCGGTGTCGCCCTCGGTTCGGGCGTGCTCCGCGATGATGGACGTCTTCACGTCCTTCTCAAGTGCCATATGCGTGGTCACCTTTCTTGAAGAAGTCGCCCGGCGCCGAGAGGGACGGCGGTGAGTCGTCAGTCCCAGGACCAGGTCACTACAGACAACCGGCGAAGTATAGCACACGATGCCGGGAAGGCATCGACACCACCGCCGAAACAGCACCGCCGAGGAGTTCGAGGCCATGATCGAGAGGATGAAGCGCCTGATCATGGATCGAGCCAGTCGATCGCGTACGTCTGGGCGGCAACGAGGGGGTCCCCGCGCTTGGAGCCGACGTCCTACCGCCACGTGGACCTAAGGTTCGGAGGCATGAAGAACCTCAATCTGGTGGTCAAGCGCCGCTAACGTCTCCGCAAGAAGTACGCGATAGGCAGGCGCACGGATTATAGGATGCTTGTGATGATCTTGTTCAAGCCCGCATCATCTCTGCTCGTCTTCGTGCTCATCGCTCGAGGGTTCACGAGACGGAACGCGGCACTTCTCGCCAGCCACGTGAACTAGATGTCTCGTCCAACGCTCGGAGGCGCGTGACCGATCGGTCTCGCTCACCACGTGATACCGAAAGAGCACCTAGAGAGGTTGAACCTTGAGCACATCGAATCCTAGAGGTGTTGCTCAGGCCCAGCGTCCTTATGGGACGCCGAGGACACAGTCCACCTGTCCGGCCCAAGGAGATGTCAGCGCCCGATACAGGAGGGCGCCTGCGCGAGGCGAACCACGGGGTCGTCGACACGGAACCGTCGTGTGGGACGCTCGCACGTGGAAAGGGTAGCCGCGATTGAGTGCCGTGAGATAGATTACAGTCGGACGGGAGGGCGATTCACAGGACCTTCGGGGCGCGGTTGCGTGACCGTGAAGCCGTGGACTTCCCGACATGATAGTCGGCTTCCCGGTGACCCACGGACCGATGCGTCCGACCACCCGCAGGTGCATTCGGCCGGTGATCAGGAGGGGAGCGTATGTCGATGCCTGATGACAAGACCATGGAGGCACTCCTTCCTGAACGTCTTCCTGACGGTTGGGAGATTCTGAAGCAGCATATCGGCCCCGGTTCGGTGATGGCGGTCTGCGCGCATCGCAGTCCGCTACCTGAAGGTACCTCCGACGCCGAGAAGGGACTGCGATTCGTGCACTGTGGCTTCGGCTTCGGATGGCTGTACCCATACGAGAGGGAGCTTCCGGATCTCGATCGCGCCGCTTACGACTGCATCGGTGCCATGTGGATCTCCTACACCAAGGACGAGAGCCGTTGTCTTGTCGACCCAGAGACCGCCGAATCAGCGAAGGATGCGGCGATCGCCGAGGCAGAAACGAAGTTAGCTGAGATCCTGAAGTCGTCCGAGGCGCTTGAAGCGCTTGCATCCGGCGAGTTGACGCAGGGCGAATTGGACAAGCTCGTTGCCGACATGCGGGGTCTCATGGGAGCTGCGGCGCAGCTGCGTGACATGTCGGACCAAGGGACGTTCCTGGATCAGAGGGCTGACTACTTCGTTCATGGCGGGATGAGGCGGGTGTCACGCGTTATCATCGGGCGATTCGTCATTACCGGGGCTTTGCTAGGCATCTGTGAGGAACTGCCTGACGGCGACACGCCCATGCACTCGCTTGAATGTCTGCGGGCGCGCGTGTCCCATCAACAATGGGACACGTCCTCTGTCGGCATGCCGGACCCAGCTTTGACGGAGGAGCCTGGGTTCAAACCGCCGAAAGGCGTGCGGTTCTTGGGGCTGAATCCCCTGGGCAAGGCGAGCCGATACTACCGTGACGGCCCCATGCCTCCCTGCGAGTGTGAGCGATGCACCTTCCACAGGGCTGAGGACTGCTCGACTCGCGCGACAGAGGGTTTCGTACACCGAGAGCAACTGCAAGCGCTGCTCGAGGATATGTTCAGTCGCATACACGCTCTGTCGTAAGCTCTTTCGTCAGGCAAGACCTTCCAGCTTGCGGAGGTGAGCGAACAGAGCGCCGATGAACCCCTCCAACTCTTCGCGATGCACCATACCCTCGTCGGCGATGGTTGAACATGGAGGATGATGCGTGCACGCTTCGCAGCTGCAGCTTCCAAGGTGTTCCTGGGTGATCTGCAGGCATCGAACCGAATGTACCGGCGTGCTGCCCTTCTTCACTTTGACTTCGGAGCCGATGAGCGAGTCCCGAATGACGTAATTCCCGATGGCGACCGAGTGTATGACCATCGCTCCGTCCAGTGTCCTCGTCCCCCGCGCGGATTCACCGATGTACTCGACCTTCTCCACCTTGCCCTCTGAGGAAACGACCCGTTCCATCTTCTCGGTAATCTGGTCGATCGCCGCGTTGTCCCCAGAGGCGACGGCGTCCTTGATCATCTGACCGAGTTTTCCGAAATGAGCAACGTTCGATTGTGCACGCTCTGCTCGATCCGCTGCGGGATTACCTTCAGGTTCGATGGTGACTCCGGCAACGAAGTCACAGCCTTCGCGGATCTCATCAGGCAAGGCCGAGTGCGGCGACATGTCCATCTGGGCGATTCCTTCGACCGGGGCACGGTGCCCGAACCAGGCCATGACCGCATGTTCCGTGTCACTTCGTTCAAGAACGATCCAGCCCGCAGGTAGGGTCTCAGGGAGTAAGTCCTTTCCACCTGGGTGTTTTCCTGCGCGAGTTACCCGGCCGGGAATGGGCTGTGTCGACATCACTCCACTCCTAACGCGATCCCGAACCCTACCAGATCAAACGCCGCATCGCGACTTTGACCAGGGTTCCGATGGCTTCCGGGTCCATTGTGTAAACGATGAAAAGGGCTGCGACGAAGATCACAACCGCTAGCCAGCGCGTGTAGCGACCGCGTGTTCTGAGCAGCAGGATGACAGCGCAGATGCCCATGACGGCAGGCATCACCATTTTGATGTCGCCAAGCGGCACGACCTGTCCGGCGACGAAGGCCTCCTCTTCTCCGAATAGCTGCCGCAGGTCGTAGTCTATACCCCACACAATGAGTACGATTGTCGCTGCCAGAAGAACCACCAGCATCCATGAAGCCCAGCGAGTAGATTCCCCGGCCGTGCGATACGCCTCATACGCGACTGCTGGAGAAAGCAAAATGAGTGGCCAAAGAAGATTGCCAGTGAGCAGCCCGACGACAATTCCAAGTCCTGCGGCTATCGTGACAACGGTGCATATCAGTGCCGCGTTCTTCCATGGTCTTGCCATGGTCACCCCCTAGTGCTTTCGTCCTGGCATGGCATCCCACGAATATGGGGTACGTATTCCAGTGAAGCCCAGCACCCGTTTCACGCCAAGCCGATCAGCGTTCCGCTCGAAGCCGATCACTCGGAGCGAAGTGACGCGTCTTTCGGTTCATCTTTGCCGGTGATCGGCGTCAGGTCAACTTCTAACCCTTCATCAACTGGTCCCTCTTTCGGGTTTTCTGACCTCGAGAGAAGATCGGATACCAGGCGCACGTCGACCGAGATGGCCTCGGCGAGTCCTTCTTGGTCTGGGAAAGTGCGCTGTTCGCGCAACCGGTCCACGAACTCGACGATGATCCGCTGGCCGTAGAGGTCTCCCTGGAATCCGATGAGGTGCGCCTCGAGCAGACATGTCGCCTCGGGGAACATGGGCGGGATGCCCACCGACACCGCCGCCGGGTGTCGGTGCGGTCCCACCGTGGCCCAAGCGGCGTACACTCCCGGTGCCGGCAACGCGAGCCGCGGATCCACATCCAGGTTCGCGGTGGGAGTGCCAAGCCCCTGACCCGCCCCCCTGCCCCGCACCACGGTGCCCTGCAGGCGGTGTGGGCGCCCGAGAAGCATGGCAGCTCCGGCAACGTCGCCTCGCGACACGAGGCTTCTGATCCTGGTGGAGGTGACCACCGCACCCGCGGCGCGAACAAGTGGATGCGTGATGACCTCGAAGTGGTGGATCTCACCGAGTGCACGCAACGTGGCGGCATCGCCTGAGGCTCCGCTGCCGAAGCGGAAGTCGTGCCCCACCATGCAGGCGACCGGTTCGGCTGCATCGAGTAGGACGTCCACGCAGAAATCCGCCGGGGTGAGTGCGGCCAGCCATTCGTCGAACCGTACCACGAGGATCGCGTCCGGACCGATCGACCGGAGGAAGGCGATCTTGTCCTCAAGAGACGTCAGCTGCGGGGCGGCTTGTCCGGGCGTGACGATCTGGTCGGGATCGCGGTCGAACGTCAGGACGCAAGAGGCCACCTCTCGGGTCCGCGCGTTGTCGATGGCGTCGCGCACGAGTGTCTGATGGCCCAGGTGCACGCCGTCGAACACGCCGATGGCGATGACGGCCGGACCCATCTCGTGAACTCCGCGGCTGTGGGTCATGACGGTCGTCATCGTGCGATTCCGGGGAAGAGGACGCTCTCGGCGGTGAGTCGGGACCCGTTGCTCAGGTACACGGCAAGCAGGCGCCCTCCACCGGTGACGGCCACGCGCACGCCGGGGGCGAGCGTGGCGCTGGGCAATGCGATCGGGCGGCCGTCGCGGACCAGCGCCGGATCCACAGCGACCTCTGGCATTTGAAGCAGCGTGAGCGGATCGGCCGTCAGCTTTTGGAACCCGGCTGTCCCGGCGAGGTGCAGGACCTCCTCCATCGTGTGTGCAGACGAGAGGTCGAAGGAGCCGACCCGCGTGCGGCGCAGCGCCCCGAGGTGCGCGACCGTGCCGACAGCGGGGGCTATGTCACGGGCGAGCGCACGCACATAGGTGCCGCTTGATACCGTGAACGTCACATCCCATGTGCGGCCTGTGGGATCGGTCGCGCGCAGGAGGGCTTCTGAGACCTCAACGGTGCGTGGCGCCAGGTCCGGCGTTCCGCCGGCGCGCGCAAGCCGGTACGAAGGTACCCCATCCTTCTTGATCGCCGAGTACGCGGGAGGCAGCTGCTCATGCCGGCCGAGGAAACCCCGGAGAATGGCACGAGCGGCCTGCGGGTCGAAGACGGCTTCGGGGACGGGCAGTTCCTGAGTGACGGCGCCCTCCGCGTCGAGCGTGTCGGTGGTGCTACCGAAGACGATGCGTGCCTCGTACCGTTTGTCGTGGCCGACGAGGTAGCGCTCGAGGCGGGTGGCCCGCCCCACGAGGAGGAAGAGCAGTCCGGTGGCCATCGGATCGAGCGTGCCCGCATGACCGATGCGGCGCTCGCCGGTCGCGCGTCGCATGGCGCTCACCACGTCGTGGCTTGTGATCCCGGATGGTTTGTCCACGGGGACCACGCCCGAGAGCGCGGTCGCGCCCCTGGACGGTCTCATGTGCGGCCACCTGGCAGCATCGGCAGCACGGTGTCCAGCAAGGATGCGAGATCACCGGAGTGCGTGAAGCCGGCGGCGGCACGGTGACCGCCCCCGCCAAGAGCGCGCGCCACGCCGCCGACATCCACGTCGCTCTTCGCGCGCATGCTCGCCCGGACCGTCGTCTGTTCCACCTTGGCGAGCAACACCGCGTCCACGCCGCCCAAGGTTCGGATGAAGTCGATGAGGTTCTCGGCTTCATCGGGTCGGGCGCCAAGCGAGGTGAGATCCTCGTCGGTCACCCATGAGTAAGCGACCCGGCCGCGGTTTGCCAGCGTCACTCTGCTGAGCGTCATCCCTACCAGCTGCTGTGCGCTGGCGGAGCGGTTCTCGTACACCGCCGTGTAAATGTCGTGGGGGTGCGCCCCAGCGTCGGTCATGTCGGCGGCGAGGCGCAGTGTCTCTGGTGTGGTGTTGGCATAACTGAAGCGGCCAGTGTCAGTGAGCAGCGCCGTGTACAGGCACGTGGCGATGGCCGGGTTCGGCCTCACGCCCAGGTCAGGAAGCAGCTTCCAGACCATGGCACCGGTGGCCGCCGCTGAGGAGTCGAAATGGTTCAGCGCTCCTTCTTTGGCGGCATCAGGATGGTGGTCGATCATGATGAGCGTGCGCGCTGCGCGGGCGGCCGTCTCGGCCGCACCGAGGCGGCCGAGACGTGGGCTGTCGAGGGAGACGAACACGTCGGGATCGAGCTCCTGGCCGGGTGGTTTCATGCGTTCCGCGCCCGGAAGGAATTCGTACGTCGCCGACACTTGGTCCCCCGCCGAAAGCAGGACCACGTTAGGTACGCCTGCGGAATCGAGCGCGTGCGACAGGCCGAGGCAGCTTCCGATCGCGTCGCCGTCGGGGTCGACATGAGAAGCGATGGTCACGTGGGAGGCGGAGCGCAGCGCAGCTCCCACATCCCTGCGTGTGTCGCTCCCCTGCGGCACGACCCTACTCCCCGTCGTGGAGCAGGGTTGGCGGGACCTGTTTCAGAGCCTCAGAGATGCGCATCCCTTCGTCCACCGAGCGGTCGAGGTGATACCGCAGTTCGGGGATGACTCGCATGGAGACCCGTCGCGCGAGTCCCCCACGGATACGCTTGTCGGCGGAACGCAGCCCTTCGAGCAGTTCCTCGTAGCGACGTGCGTCGCCGTGGGTGGTGACGTAGACGTTGGCGAGGTGAAGGTCAGCGCTCACCTGCACCGAGGTTATGGTGGCGAAGTCGAGACGCGGGTCGGACACGTCCTCCCTGAGGACCTCCGCGAGCGCCTCCCTGACCGTTTCCCCGAGTTTGCGGGTACGGGGGGTGCTTTTCATGTCCTACTCCTCGCGAGCGACCTCAACGGTCTTGTACGACTCGATCAGGTCGCCGAGTTTGATGTCCTGGAAGTTCTCGATGCCGATACCACACTCGTAACCCTGCTTCACGGACTTCACGTCGTCTTTGAAGCGACGCAGCGAGTGGAGCTTGCCGTCGTGGATTATCGTGCCGTCACGGACGATGCGTACCCTGTCGTCGCGGGAGATCTCGCCCTCTTGCACGAAGCAGCCAGCTATCGTACCGAGCTTGGGCACCTTGAACAGCTCGCGGATCTCGACGCGGGCGGTGTCCCGCTCCTCGATCGTGGGTGCGAGCATGCCCACGCGCGCGGCGTTGATCTCCTCGATAGCCTGGTAGATGACACGGTACAGCCGCAGGTCCACCTTCTCCTTGCCGGCGAGGTCACGTGCTTCGGGAAGCGGGCGCACGTTGAAGCCGATGATGATGGCATCGGAGGCGCTCGCGAGCATCACGTCGCTTTCGGTGATGCCGCCCACGCCAGAGTGGATGACGTTGATTCTGACTTCGGACTGGTCCATCTTGTCGAGCGCGTCTTTGAGGGCCTCGATGGAGCCCTGCACGTCGGCCTTGACGACAAGGTTGAGATCCTTGATGTCGCCTTTCTGGATGCGCAGGAACAAGTCGTCAAGCGAGACGTGGCCCTTACGTTCGTGCGCGAGCAGCCGCTGCTTGAGCTGGCGCTCCTCGGCAAGGCCCCGGGCGTCCCGCTCGTCGGCGAAGACGCGGAACTCGTCACCGGCTGAGGGTACGCTCGAGAGACCGAGAACCTCGACAGGGTCCGCCGGGCCGGCTGAGTCCACCGTGGCGCCCTTGGGGTCGACGAGGGCACGGACCCTCCCATGGCTCTTGCCGGCGACGACGGCGTCGCCCACGCGTAGCGTTCCGCGCTGCACGAGCACGGTGGCCACGGGACCACGGCCTTTATCAAGGTTGGCCTCGATGACGATGCCGTTCGCGAAGGTGTCGGGGTTCGCTTTGAGCTCGAGGACCTCCGCCTGCAACAAGATCATCTCGAGCAGGTCTTGAATACCGATACGCTTCTTTGCTGAGACGTTCACGAAGATGTTGGTGCCACCCCACTCCTCAGGAACGATCTCGTGCTCCGTGAGCATCTGGCGCACCTGGTCGGGGTTGGCCCCCTCCTTGTCGATCTTGTTGACGGCGATGATGATCGGGACTCCGGCAGCCTTGGCATGGTGGATCGCCTCGACCGTCTGCGGCATGACGCCATCGTCAGCAGCCACAACCAGGATCGCGACATCCGTGACCTTGGCGCCGCGCGCGCGCATGGCGGTGAAGGCCTCGTGGCCCGGGGTGTCGATAAAGGTGATCTGGCGTCCGTCCTTGCGTACCACGGACGCACCGATGTGCTGGGTGATGCCGCCAGCTTCAGTCTCCGCGACGCCCGTCTCTCGGATCGCGTCGAGGAGCGAGGTCTTGCCGTGGTCCACATGGCCCATGACGGTGACGACAGGTGGTCGCGGCTTGAGGTCGGCGGGATCGTCGGTGAACGAATAGCCCTGCTCTTCGGACGCCGAGACGACGCTGATCTCCAAACCGATATCGTCGGCGAGGACCTCCATCGCATCCCGGCTCATCGGTTGGTTCACCGTGTGCATGTCGCCGAGCATCATGAGGCGCTTGATTATCTCTCCCGGGGTGACGGAGAGCGCCTCGGCGAACTGCGCGACGGTGGAGCTCTCCGCGATGGTTATCGCGGTGGCGGCCACGAGGGGCTTCTGCTCGCTCGAGACGTGCGGATGCGCCGCAGCCTCGCGGCGCCCTGAGGGCTTCTTAGCCTTCCGCTTGCGGCGGTCGGCATCGCTTTGCACCATTTTGGCTGCCTCAGTGATGATGTTCGCCTGGGGCTGGGCCGCTTGCACCGCTTCGGCTTCGCGCGCCATCTGACGATACCTGTCGGCCTCTTCGGCCTCCTGACGTGCGGCCTGCTCGGCGAGCAGCGCGCTTTCTTCGGCCGCCTTGCGTTCGGCCTCGCGGCGGGAGGTCTCCTCGGCCTCGCGCTTCACGCGCTCCTCGGCCTCGTGCGCCCTGCGTTGTTCCTCCACCCGTGCGGCGGACTCTTCCTCAGCCCGGCGCGCCGCGTCATCCTCAGCCTTCTTGACGGCTTCCGCGGCGATGCGTGAAGCCTCTTGTGCCTCACGACGCGTGCGCTCCTCGGCGTCGCGGGCTGCCTGGGCGGCCTCCTCGCGGACACGTTCGGCCTCGAGTTCGGCCTGTTTGGCCTCAATGACGTCGTGGAGATCCTTGCGGATCTTGTCAACGTAGGCCTCGACCAGCGTGGAAGCGTGGTTCCTCGCCGGTATCTTCAGCCTGCCCAAGTGGTCCAGAAGCTCCTTGGAGCTCATTCCGAACTCTTTGGCCAGTTCGTGTACGCGCATTGCGGGCATGTTCTCACCGTCCAGATCGCGAGGACGCCGCTTCGCTGCTGGCGATGGCATCCTCGAATTCTCGTCTCAGGCGCTCCACGTCGTCTTCGGAGAGGCTCGAACGGAGCGCGGGCCCGAGCCTCCTCTTTCCTATTGCCGCTTCGAAACAGACCACGTCCGGACACACCGACGCCCCTCTTCCCGGCGCCTTGCCCGAGCGGTCCACATGTACCTCTCCGTCGGCGTCGCGGACGAAGCGCACGAACTCGCGCTTGCCGGTCTCTCGCCGGCAGGCGACGCACGTGCGAAGAGGCGTCTTGCGGACAGCCATCGGCTAGCTCGCGTCCTCCTTCTCGTGGACGCCGCAGAAGCGGCTACCGGGACGGGCCTGGTTCCTGCAGCGGATGCCGGTGCTGGTGACGGCTACGCACCGGCCGTCACCCTCGTCGGACCCCGTCCTGCTTCCTTCGAGCGAGGTCGTGATGCCTGCACCGAGCGCCTGGCCGTGGCTCTTGATGTCGATGCGCCATCCGGTGAGCTTGGCGGCGAGGCGGGCGTTCTGCCCCTCCTTGCCGATCGCGAGAGAGAGCTGGTCGTCAGGCACGATGACCGTCGCGGTATGCTCCGCATCGTTGATGAGGACCTTTGCGACTTTGGCTGGAGAGAGCGCCATGCCCACGAATGTGGCGGGATCCTCCGACCATGGGACCACGTCGATCCGCTCGCCGCGCAGCTCGGCCACGACCATGCGCACACGGCTGCCTTTCGGACCGACGCACGCGCCTACCGGGTCCAAGCCGGGCTCGCGTGAGGAGACGGCGACTTTGGAGCGCAGTCCTGGTTCGCGGGCGACGCTCTTGATTTCGACTATGCCGTCGTAGATCTCGGGCACTTCTAGCTCGAAGAGGCGCTTGAGCAGGTTCGGGTGAGTCCGCGAAACGACGATCGAGGGCTCGTTGGCCGTCTTGCGGACGTCGATGATGAGCGCTTTCAGCCGCTGGTTGTGCTCATAGCGCTCGTTGTTGGGCTGTTCCGCGGACGGCAGGAGCGCTTCGACGCCCTCGCGGATCTTGACGAGCGTGTATCGGGAATCGGACTGCTGCACCGTTCCGGTGATGCTGTCACCGATGCGGTCCGCATACTCCTCGAAGATCTGCTCGCGCTCGGCCTCCCTGATCGACTGCGTGATCACCTGTTTGGCGGCGGTCGCGGCATAGCGCGAGATGTCCGAGGGGGTGACGTCACGCGCCTCGATCACGGGGTTCTCATCCGTGCCGCCGAGCGGGACGAGCTCGTACACGTAGATGTGTCCCGTCTCACGATCGATCTTGACCGAGGTGTCGTTCTCGGTGTCAAGGATACGCTTGTACGTGAGGGCGAGCTGCTCCTCCAGACGCTCGAGCATGTCCGTCTCATCGATGTTCTTCTCGCGCGCGAGTTCCTTCAGCGCGTCCATCAGCTCGGAGCTCATGTGGCTGTCCCGCTCCTTTCGCGGCCTATCCGAAATCGGCCTTCAAGCGCGCGCGTTCGACAGTCTCGAACGGCACGCGGACTTCCTGTCCGTCCACGGTGAGCACGACGTCGTCGCCGTGCAGGCCCACGAGTTCTCCCGCGAACCGAGACCGGCCATCGATCTTAAGCATGCCCTGCACCACGACGCGCTGGCCGGCGAAGCGCTCGAAGTCGCGGCGCGTGCGCAAGATCCGCTCAATGCCGGGAGACGAGACCTCGAGGGTGTAGGGCCCTGAGAGCCGGGGCACGCTGTCGAGAGTATCGGAGAGCCATGCGTTGGCCTCGGCGATCGCCTCTATGTCGATGCCGCCCTCGCGGTCGAGGTAGACGCGAACGATCTGGTGACGTCCCGGTCCCGCTACTTCGACGGTGACGAGCTCGAGCCCGTGGTCCTGTGCGAGAGGTTCGAGCAGTGCGATGAGTTCGTTTGCGAGCGATATCACCACGCGAGACCTCCTTCCAGAACAAAAGAAGCGGGGGTAAGCCCACTTCTCACACGGACGTTTGTCGTTCGGGTGGATTGTAGCAAAGTCCCAGTAAGGCGGTCAAAGCGCTCGACTTGGCTTAGTAGAGGCAGAGAACCGCTATGCGGGTGGTGCGAGATCCGTCGAAGCGGCGCTTCCGAGACGTGCCCGCGCGCTCGTGACGAGCTCGGTCACGCGAGCGACGACATCGGCCACGGGCACCGACGTGCGCTCTCCGGTGGCGCGGTCCTTGACCTCCAGCAGCCCCTCAGCCACACCCTTCTTCCCCACGACGATCTGGTACGGCCAGCCGATGAGGTCAGCGTCGGCGAATTTGACGCCCGCCCGCTCATCACGGTCGTCCAGCACGGCTTCTATGCCCGAACGCGCAAGCTCGGACCATATCCGCTCGGCGAGCGGTGCGACGATGTCATCTCCGGAGGACAGCGGCAGGACCGCCACTTCCGCCGGGGCGAGGCTCATCGGCCAGATGATCCCCTGCTCGTCGTGGTGTTGCTCGATCACCGCCGCGAGAGAACGGGTTATGCCGACGCCATAGCATCCCATCAGGAAAGGGCGTTCTGCGCCGGATTCGTCGGCGAACGCGGCTTCCATCTTCTCCGAGTATTTCGTGCCGAGCTGGAAGACCTGGGAGACCTCGATCCCGCGGGCACCTTCGAGCACGCCTCCGCACATGGGGCATCCGTCGTTGGGCTGTGCCACGACGATGTCGTCCCACAAGTCGACCGTGAAGTCGCGGCCGGGCATGGCACCGAACAGGTGGTAGTCGTTCTCGTTGGCGCCCACAGCCCACGCAATGTCGTCGCGCAGGGAGCGGTCCCCCACCACCAGCGTGTCCGCCGGCGGGTCGACCGGACCGAGTGAGCCCTTAGGGATGCCGTAGACGGAGAACTCCTCCTCCTCGAGCAGGCGCATTCCAGGCACGGCGCGGGAGGCCTTGAACGGGTTGAGCTCCCGGTCGCCAGGAATGCAGAAGAAGACGAGACGACCGTCTTCAGCGCGGCCGGCCATCGTCTTGACGGTGTCGTGGGTCGAGACCCGAAACGCTGCGGCGAGCTCCGCGATGGTCCTCAGTTCGGGCGTGTGCACCTTCTCCATCGGGCGAGGCTCGGTGATCGAGGGGGTGCGGGCCACCAAGGTTTCGGCAACCTCCACGTTGGCGGCCCAACCGCACGTGCAGTACACGAGAGCTGCCTCCCCGCTCTCGGCAAGCGCCATGAACTCGGTGGTGACGGAACCGCCGATCTGGCCTGAGTCCGCCGCTACCGGGCGCCACTCGAGCCCGAGCCTGTCGCATATCCGTCCGTAGGCGTCCACCATCTCGTCGTAGTGCTCCTGCAGGGACTCCTGCGAGGCATGGAACGAGTACGCGTCCTTCATGATGAACTCACGCCCCCGCAGCAGACCGAAGCGAGGACGCATCTCGTCACGGAACTTCGTGTGTATCTGGTAAAGGGACAGCGGCAGATCTCGGTAGGAGCGCAGCTCGTCGCGGACCGTGGCCGTGATGATCTCTTCGTGCGTCGGGCCGAGGCAGAAGTCGCGCCCCTGCCGATCCTTGAGGCGAGCGAGCTCCGGACCGTACACGTCCCATCGTCCCGACTGCTGCCACAGCTCGGCGGGTTGCACGACCGGCATCAGCATCTCCTGGCTGCCGATGGCATCCATCTCCTCGCGGACGATCTGCTCCACCTTGCGCACGGCGCGGTGGCCGAGTGGGAGGAAGGTGTAGATGCCTGCGGCGGCCTTGCGCATCATTGCCGCACGCAGCAGGAGCCGGTGGGAGGCCACTTCAGCCTCGGCGGGCTCCTCCTTGAGGGTAGGGGCGTACAGCTCGGACATCCTGAGCGCGAAGTTCATCGGTCTCCCATCGGTGGTGCGGAACGCTGCCGGGTGTCGCTAGCCGATACCCCGATCGTGCGGATGGATGCTCGGCACGAGCTCGTCCGACCCGGTGGCGAGGGTCATCAGCAGTCGCGCCACAAGGTCATGGACGATGATCGTGCCGGTGTTCCCCTGCGCCCGGAACGCCTCTTTGAGCGCCGGCTTGACGCTCGGGTCGCCGCTGACCTCGATGATCAGGTCGATCTCGTCGGCCTTTGCGCCGAGCACGCTCGCGTTCTCCGTGTAGAAGATGTCGTTGGCGAGAGCGAACCGGGCTCCTGTGCTGTTCGCGTCGCGGTCCTCCACCCCGATCAGCTTGATGTACGGTAGAGCACTCAGCGCTTCGAGAAGCGGAGCCCCCGTTCGCCCGCCACCCACGATGGCTATCCGTACCGTTTCGTTGGCCATGCCGCTCCTCCTCGGAAGCGCCGGACTTGTGCGTCACATGGGAGAGGATACCGCACCCCCGCCACGGCTCGCGAGGCGAGGGTGCGACAGGGCGTGGCCGATGTGAGTCACGTGAGGGTATCGATCTCCTCGAACAGCGCGTCGACGATCTCGCTTTCGGGAACCTTGCGGACCGGCACACCGCGGCGGAAGAGCAGGCCCGTTCCTCTGCCCGCGGCGACGCCGACATCCGCTTCGCGGGCCTCCCCCGGGCCGTTGACGACGCATCCCATGACGGCCACCTTGACGGGTGTGGCGAGCGTGCTGAGGCGACGCTGGACCTCCTCGGCGATCGGCACGAGATCGACCTGGCAGCGACCGCAAGTGGGGCACGAGATCAGCTCGGGCCCACGTCTGCGGATGTCGAGCGAGGCGAGGACCTCCCATGCCACCCGGACCTCCTCCTCCGGCGGCGCTGTGAGAGAGACGCGCAGCGTGTCGCCGATGCCCTCGGCAAGCAGCACACCTATGCCGACCGACGACTTGATGGTGCCGGTGAACGCGGTGCCAGCCTCCGTCACCCCGATGTGCAGCGGGTACGGCAGCCGGGCCGAGAGCAGGCGGTACGCCTCGATCGTAGGCACCACCGACGACGCCTTGGCCGACACGACGATGTCCTCGAATCCTCGCGACGTGAAGTGCTCGCAGAATTTCACGGCGCTCGCCGCCAACTTTTCGAAGAGTGGCCAGTCGCGATCGTGGTACTCGGCGGCAAGGCTCCCCGCGTTCACGCCGATCCTGATCGGGATACCGGCCTCGCCGGCGGCCTCGATGACCGCGTCGACCCGATCCATGCTCCCGATGTTGCCGGGGTTGATGCGGAGCTTCGCCGCGCCGCGCCGCGCGGCTTCGATGGCAAGCCGATGATCGAAGTGGATGTCTGCCACGACCGGCAGCGGGCTTTGTGCGCAGATGGCCTGCAGCCCGTCGAGAGCATCGCTGCCCGGGACCGCGACCCGGACTATCTCGCATCCGGCATCGGCGAGACGCCGGATCTGTTCGAGAGTGGCTGAGGGGTCGCGCGTGTCGGTGGTGGTCATCGACTGAACCGCGATGGGGGCACCGCCGCCTACGATGACCCCTCCGACGGCCACAGGACGTGTCTCTCGACGAACGATCACGGTGATGTCCCCTTCAGGAGCCTCCCGGCGACGAGCGGCTGTCGCGGCGGTCGCTACAAAGCGTATCGCACGATGTCCAGATACATGATGTAGCCGATGAGGGAGAAGAGCAGGACCGCACCGACCGCGCTGAGTCCGAGCGTGAAAGCGCGGCTCAGGGGGCGGCCGATCACGCGCTCGACCACCTCAAGCAGGATCTTACCCCCGTCGAGCGGAGGGAGGGGCAGCAGGTTCACGATGCCCAGCGAGAGCGAAAGCATCGCGATGAGGGCCGCGTACGAGAGCGGTCCCGCCTCGGCGGCCTGTTCGGCCATCACGGAGACACCCACCACGCCGGTGAAGCTCTGGATGGTGCCGGAGAACCGGCTCGGATCGAACAGGTCGAGGATCGTCCGGAGGACGAGCCACACGTAGCGGAAGCTTTCGCGGAGGCTCTCGAGGACGGTCGGCCGGACCTCGACGGCGGTCGGACCCACGCCGAGGAAGCCATGTCCGTCACGCTCGTCCAATTGCACCCGAAGTTCACGGATCCCGCCGTCGCGCTCGATGGCGATGGTGACGGCGTCGCCGGGCTTGGTGAGCGCCATGATCGACTGGAAGCGGTCCCAGGTGTCGAACTCCTCGCCGTCCACAGACAGGAGACGGTCCCCCACCTCGATGCCGGCCTCGGCTGCCGGTGAACCCTCGTTCACCGCGTCGACACGGGTGGTGAGCTCGAAATAGCCGAACAGCGAGAGGACGACCGTGAACGTGAGGATCGCGACTAGGAGGTTCGTCAGCACACCCATGGCGAGGATCGTGATGCGCTTTGAAGTGGACTGCCCACGGTAGGTGACGGCCCGGGCGCGCGTGAGAAGATCGGAGGCCGAAAGCCCGACGGTCTCGCCCTCGACGGTCAACCGATGGCGTCCGTCGGCTTCGGGACGGACGGCCTTCCATTCCACGAGTGACTCGAGGATTGCCTCGGCGCGCTCTTGATCGACCGCGAGGCTCGCGGCAAGGCCGGGGGTGTCGAGCGTCCCCGCGTCGCGAACGGCGGCGAGCGCTTCGCCCAGAAGCTCGTCTTCGGTTCCCGGCTCCATGCCGGCGATGCGGACGTACCCACCGAGCGGAATGGCGGTGATACCCCAGACCATGTCCTTGGTGTGGAAACGCAGTGCGGGGCCCGGCAGTCCGAGCATGAACTCGTGCACCTTCACGCCGAAGGCACGTGCAGCGAGGAAGTGACCCATCTCGTGCAGGACCACGAGTATGGAGAAGGTGGCGATGCCCCATACGGCGGTCTCAACCGCCCCGAGTGCCGCTGTCATCTACGCTCCCGTCTGGAGTGATAGGTACCCGAAGCAACGAGCAATACCCGCGCCACACAGCCTACATGAGCTGGGCGGCGCGCGATCTGGCCCAGCTGTCGGCGGACTCGACCGCCTCTAAGCTGTCTGTGGGCCAAGGCACGTGGGCGTTCATCACGGCCTCCACCACCCGCGGTATAGCGACGAAGGAGGTCTGGCCTCGCAGGAACGCCGCGACCGCCTCTTCGTTGGCAGCGTTCATGACGGCCGGCATGGTCCCGCCTGCCGCACCGGCATCGTACGCGAGCGCAAGGCAACGGAATGCCGCGGGGTCCGGAGGCTCGAACTGAAGAGGTTCGATCGCCCGGAAATCGACCGGCTGGACAGGTGCGTCCCATCGCTGCGGGTGGCTGAGTGCGTACTGGATGGGCACTCGCATGTCGGTGGCGCCGAGGTGGGCTTTGACCGAGCCGTCAGTGAACTCGACCATGGAGTGGACGCAGGACTGCGGGTGGACCACCACCTCGATACGTTCGTAGGGCGTTCCGAACAGATGGTGCGCCTCGATGACCTCGAGGCCCTTGTTCATCAGCGTGGCTGAGTCGATGGTGATCTTCGGCCCCATCGTCCAGCGGGGATGCGCGAGCGCCTGCGAGACGCTCACCTCTTCTAGCTGCTTGGAAGACCAGCCGCGGAACGGCCCCCCGGACGCGGTGAGCCAGATCCGGGAAAGCGAATGAGACTCTTCTCCGAGAAGG